>JBDLIR010000046.1:0-9949 GCA_039714815.1 Actinomycetota bacterium
GCCGGCTACCGGGATGCCGTCGCAAACCTCATCCTCGAAGCTGCATCCGTCTTCGACGCTATGGATGCGACAAGGGCCCAGGAGTTGCTCAACAAAGCGGACGAGTTCCTCAGCGACTACGACAGCCAGGTCAGGGCACAGTGCAAGATCTCACCGGAATCCGATGCGCAGGTCGCCGTGTCGCGTGCGCTGTACTACCGCTTCTTGAAACGGACGACGGCGCACGTGATGAACGTCCTGACGTCACTCGTCCAACCACTCGATCGCCTCGACTACTACGACGAAGCACCCGAGGATCGGTAAGAAGTACCAGGGCGACCTCGCTCTTCCGCTGACGGCTGACGGCTTCCTTCTGCATACCAAGTACTCTGTTCGCTATGGACTTTGCATACTCAGATCGCTCGCTCAGATACCAGGAACAGCTCGCCGCATTCATAGAGGAGCACGTCTATCCCGCGGAGCGTGCGATCAAGGATAGGGATGCCCTTCCGGGCGAACCGATCGAAGCACCCCCTGAGATGGCGGACCTCAAGCGGATCGCTCGCAGCCAGGGGCTGTGGAACCTGTTCCTGCCAGACGACGAATACGGCGCCGGGCTATCGAACACCGAGTACGCACCGCTCGCCGAGATGATGGGCCATGTCATCGAACTCGCCCCGGAAGCGACCAACTGTTCGGCACCTGATACAGGGAACATGGAGGTCATTCACCTGTTCGGATCACCTGAGCAGAAGGAGCGGTGGCTCGTGCCGCTCCTCGAAGGAGAGATCCGGTCCAACTTCGGCATGACCGAACCCGCGGTTGCCTCATCCGATCCCCGAAATCTCGAACTCACGATCACACCCGACGGCGACGACTACATCGTATCGGGACGAAAGTGGTGGTCCACCGGGGCGATGTCGAGCGATTCGAAGGTCGCGATCGTGATGGGGATCACGGATCCGGACGCTCCACCAAAGTCTCGCTACTCGATGATCCTCGTGCCCATGGATGCCGACGGCGTGGAGGTCGTCCGTGACCTCAATGTCTTTGGCTACAGCCACCGCGGTGGCCATGCCGAGGTCGCCTATCACGATGTCCGGGTTCCTGCGGCGAACATGATCTCCGGCCACGGCCAGGGATACATGATCGCACAGGCGCGCCTTGGACCAGGAAGGATCCATCACTGCATGCGTGCGATCGGCCAGGCCGAACGCGCCCTGTCGATGATGGTCGAACGAGCCAGGTCGAGGAACGCCTTTGGCAAGAAGGTGTCGGATCAAGGCGTTGTCCAGGAGTGGATCGCGGAATCTCGCTGGCGGATCGACCAGGCCAGATTGCTCGTACTCAAGGCCGCATGGCTCATCGATACCGAGGGCAACCGCGCTGCGCGCAGGGACGTCTCAGCGATCAAGGTCGTTGCTCCGAACACGGCCCTGTGGGTCATCGACAAAGCGATTCAGACCCACGGAGGAATGGGAGTGTGCGACGACACCCCGCTGGCAGGCATGTGGGCGAACATGAGAACGCTCCGCATCGCCGACGGCCCCGACGAGGTCCACACGATGGTGGTCGCACGCCGCGAAATAGGGCGCTGAGACAGCCGCCTTCCGCTCTCCACTCTCCGCTTCTCTCCCCCGGCCTTCGCGGGGGAGATGTCGAGGAACGAGACAGAGGGGGAAACCGAGTCGTACCACTCAGCTCGCGCGCGGATCCGCGAGCGCAGCGAGCACACCGATCTACCCAAATATCTTGTGCCACCAGATCGACAGCATGCTTGCCCGTCCAGGGGCAGGGAGCACATCGAGGACCTCTTCGAGATGGTCGGGGGGAATGTCTCCAACGAGGACGAAGTTGCGATCCCTGTCTGCCCACCGTATCCGGACGTCCTGGGCTGTCGGGATCATCTCGTACAGACCGCGGTCCGTGACGAGCGCGACCGAATCGCTGAAGCCTTCGATCGCCGTGCGCTTGGATATGGCGAACAGAGAGAACCCGAAAAGGCCATCTGAGTAGAAGCCCTGCTCGGAGCCTCCAGGCCCTGGGAACACATCGACGATCTCGTATCCGGCGAGCTCGTCCGGGAGCACGTCGCTGTCGCTGTGCATGATCACTTGTACGGGAACCGAAGATGTGTCGTCAGGCTCTGGATACATGCGATACGGCTTGAAGTCGCTGAGCGAGACCGTACGGAAGACGCGGCCCTGGTCGTTGAATGTTTCAGCGAGCAGCACAGCCCCCGAGCGCTTATCGACGATCAGCGCTGCCCGCTTGAGGTCTCCCTCCATGATCTCGACGCGCTGAGCGTCCCGGCGCATGTGCATGACATCGGTCACCCTGCCCACCTCGTACCGTTCTATCTCAGGTGTCGTCTTTGCGGTCAAGAAGACGAGTCCCGAAGGGACTTCACCCATCGTGACCAGCCGACCGTTCCCAGCAACGGTCCACGAGGAATTGGTCTTGACCAACTCGCCTCCACTCCAGTGCTCCACCAGCTGGTCGGTTATCTCGATCTGGTCTCCCCACACGGACTTCGTGATCCTGGTGGCGTTGTACGTTGCGTCGCGTGCCGAGGTGATGATGTCCTCGAGCTCGCCTGCAGATGCCGCAGGAGCAAGGACAGCGAGTGCCACAGCGAACGTCGTACCGACGACCACGGAGCGACCCAGCCGTGTCATGGTGACGTGTTCGAGACCTGGACCGCAGCCGGCACGGAGGCGACGGCTGCGTGTCGGGCATCGAGATCCGCTATCGAGATGGTCGGCTGGTCACCGTCAGATCCAAACGGCCCCACGGTGAATGCGAGCACCACGGCAGCCACGCCGGTGGCAAGAGCGAGAATCGTTGGGATTCTCCGCTTCGACGCTGCTGTGGTCTCCCTGTGCGACTCGAGGAACTCCGGGGGTTCGACTCCGGGCAGCGCTCGCACCGCGATCCGCGACCGGTCGAGGTCGGCAAGGGCCATCCTGCACTCATCGCAGGTTTCGAGATGTCCGGTCACGACGGGGATCTCGGTGGTCGCGAGCTCGCCGTCGAGGAAAGCCGAGAGTTCCTCGTCGAGATGTCCGGTGGGAAGCAGGTGAACGGGAACCTCGAGCATCGGCAAGAGCCTCACAGCGCGACGAGCTTCCTTGAGTTTGCGGAACTCGGCGATCGCGTCGAGGTCGCTGTCCAAGGCGAAGACCACGTCGTCGAGTTCGGCCGGAGTCAACGCACCGTCGAGGTAGCACGACAGCAGCTGGGACAACCGCTCAGGATCGGGGCTCACACGGGCCATGTCAACAAGCCTCTCAACATCGAGCGGCCCCGGTGGATCCTGGAGCGAACGGTTCCGACGGGAACGTCCGTCGCCTCGGCGATCTCGTCGTAGGTCAATCCAACGACGTCGCACAAGACGACTGCCTCCCTGAAGTCATAAGGAAGCTTGATCAAAGCAGCCTGAACATCATCTGAAAGCCGGACACTTGCGAGCACCTCGTCAGGTGAAGGACTCGCTCCAAGAGCAGAGAAGTCACCCTCAGGCAACGGCACCGTCGGACGGCGCTTGTTCTTGCGGACCCCGTCGAGGAACGCGTTGCGGGTGATCCTCCACAACCAGCCTTCGAAGGACCCGGGGGTGTATGAGGACAGGCCCTTACGGACACGGAGGAGCACTTCCTGGACGAGGTCGGCGGCGTCGTCGGGGTTGCCGGTCAAGCGGTACGCAAACGTGTAGATCTTGCGACCGTACCGGTGCGCAACGTCTTCCCAGCTCAGCGTTGTGTGTTCAGACATAGTCCCCATCTCGAAGCGTATAACGCTGCGGACGCCCGGGGAGTTCCTGGGATTCCCCTAAACGGTGGTGTCCTCGGGCTGGTCCTCGTCCTCGTCTGCACCCTCTTCGACGCCCTTTTTGAACTCCTTGGCAGACGCGCCGATTGAGCGGGCGAGATCCGGGAGTTTCTTCGCACCGAAAAGCAGTAGAACCACAACGAGAATGATGAGAAGCTCAGGCCCACGGATGTTCTGGATGAATGCGAGCAAGTGGCACTCCTTTCGTAGGACCGAGTGTAGCTGCCGGAACTATTTGCTTAGCAACAACAAGAGCCGGTACTGACGATCAGGAGATTCCGAACGAGTCGACAAACGCCTGCAGACGCTCCCTGGTGATGAACACCAACCGTTTGTCCCGCTTCTCCCTCTCGTACATCGCATAGGGACTGTACTTGTCTGTGACGAGGATCGCCACGTCCGGGTTGGTCTGGGCAACTCCCACCGCAAACTCGGACAGCAACTTCTCCTCGAGTTCGGGGTGCGTGCCGATCACATGTTCGAGGATCACCAGCACGGTGTTCTGACCGTTGCGGCGCAGTCCGAAGATCGCCGCCTTTTCGACTGAGCCGATGCTGAAACCGGTCCTGCCGACATTGACCTCGTATCCGCTGACGCGAAGAAGGCCGACAACGAGGTCCTCGAGTGACATGTCATCCGGATTGAGACCGATCGAACGGAGGTGAGCCTCTGTCGGGCCGGAAAGCTCGATGAACTCTGACACGGGTTCGAGCGTCTTGGTCGCCGGCGGCGAGGTGGCGACGGTGGTGTCTGCAACAACCGCTGCGACCTGAGCGATGGGGTCGTGCTCGAGTTCGACCAGCACGTTGAGCCTGGGATCCGGGAGCTCCCCTGCGTCGGGCAGGTCGATCGTGCAGACGACCTCGTGTTCGTCGCCGCGCATGGCCGACACTTCGATGTGATGCACTCCGTCGAGGGGGAGGCCGTCTGCCTTCCTGGCACGCACGTATTCGACAGCGCTGGCACAGAGCAATTCCGTCAGGTGTTCTCCTGCAGGCGCGTCGCCGAGCGGGACCGAGAACAGTGCCCGAGCGGTGTCGCCCTTGACATGGAAGTCGCTCACGAGCGGGGACGGGCGTTGGGGAAGTGTCGGAGCTGGAGCCACGGAACGCTGCGCGGACTGCCCGAACGACTTCACCGCAACGATCACGAGAGCGACGATGGCTATCGCA
This sequence comes from Actinomycetota bacterium, assembly GCA_039714815.1. Classification (GTDB taxonomy): domain Bacteria; phylum Actinomycetota; class Acidimicrobiia; order Spongiisociales; family UBA5794; genus JAMBLL01. The sequence goes on from JBDLIR010000046.1 coordinate 4,983, forward strand.
ACGACTAAGAACACGATGACGGCGACGACGTTCAACAAGAGTCCCTCCTAATGATGGCTCACGCTGATTCTACGCTTACTGCAGCAGCATTCGGACTAGTCAACCGGCGCGGCGACGACGCGCTGCGATCTGGCGCTCGCGGCGGATCTTGCGCCGTTCGCGTTCGGACATTGCACCCCAGATACCGAACTTCTCGCTCGACACGATCGCGAATTCGAGGCATTCGGCCCGGACAGAGCACTCGCGACAGATCTGTTTCGCTGTGCGCGTAGAGGCACCGCGCTCGGGAAAGAACAGGTCAGGGTCGGCGCCGCGGCAGTTGGCGAAATCCTGCCAGGCGATATCCAAGCCGTCGGCCTTCAAAACTTCTAAGAGGTCTGGAAACACGTTGATCTCCATCGATGTTGTAATTACGGTTATGTAATTCAACCGCACCCGCGCGCGCGTGTCAAGTCCGCGCGCGCATTTCTCGCCGTTTGTCAAGGACCCTCTTCAGCTCACAGCTCACAGCTCACAGCCAACAGCTCGGAGCTGCTGTCAGGTGTTGGCTGTCTTCTATAATCCTTACCACGTCTTTTAGGAAGGTCCAGTGACGACAACGACACGCGCCGAAGTTGAAGCACGCCAGGGATGGCGCTCCTGGCTCGGAGGGTTCTTCTCATCATCGATCGGACTCAAGTGGTTGATGGCCCTCACCGGTATCGGACTCTTGCTCTACGTGCTCGTGCACATGATCGGCAACCTGAAGATCTTCCTGGGGACCGACGCATCTGGCGCCTACCAGATCGACCTCTACGGCGAGGCATTGCGAGATCTCGGCGGACATCTCGTCCCCCATGAATCCGTCCTGTGGCTGTTCCGGATCGGCTTGATCGCCCTCTTTGGAATCCACATCTATGCGGCGTCGGCGCTCACGGTGCGCAACCTCAAGGCCAGGGGCCGCGGACGCTACGACCACAAGCGCAACTACGAGGCGGTCAACTACGCCAACAGAACGATGCGATGGGGCGGCGTGATCATCGCACTGTTCGTGCTGTACCACCTTGCTGACCTGACGCTTGGATGGACGAACCCGGCTTTCGTCGAAGGCGAGATCCACCAGAACATGATCGCAAGCCTGACCAGGCCCGCCGTCGCGATCTTCTACCTCGTTGCACAGGTTGCCCTGGTATTCCACATCTACCACGGTGCGTGGAGCCTGTGGCAGAGCCTTGGAAGCGTGAACGCTCGGTACAAGGTCATCCGGAGATACGTCGCCGTGGCCTTTGCGGCAACAGTATTCATCGGGAACACAGCGATCGTGGTCGCTGTGTGGACCGGCTACATCTCTTAGGCGGACAGGCGAATCATGACACCAGAATCCCAGAACACCCTCGACGCAAAGCTTCCGGAAGGTCCAATCGAACAACGGTGGGACACCCACAAGTTCAAGACCCATCTCGTCAACCCGGCGAACAAGCGCAAGTACGAGATCATCGTTATCGGCACCGGCCTCGCCGGTGCGTCCGCAGCAGCCTCATTCGGCGAGATGGGTTACAACGTGAAGGTGTTCACGTATCACGACTCCCCTCGCAGAGCGCACTCGATCGCCGCCCAGGGCGGTATCAACGCCGCAAAGAACTATCCGAACGACGGTGACTCGATCTACCGGCTCTTCTACGACACGGTCAAGGGCGGTGACTACCGCTCCAGGGAATCCAACGTGTATCGACTAGCCCAGGTTTCGAACGAGATCATCGACCAGACCACGGCCCAGGGGATCCCGTATGCCCGTGAGTACGGAGGCCTCCTCGACAATCGTTCCTTCGGTGGCGCCCAGGTATCGAGAACCTTCTACGCACGCGGCCAGACAGGCCAGCAACTCCTCCTCGGCGCTTACCAGGCCCTTGCACGACAGATCGATGCGGGAACCGTGGAGTTTTTCAACCGCTCTGAGATGCTCGAGGTCGTCAAGAAGGATGGCAAGGCCGTCGGCGTCGTCATACGGAATCTGATCTCGGGCGAGATCACGTCGCACTCCGCCCACGCCGTCGTCCTGGCGACCGGCGGCTACTCGAACGTGTTCTTCCTTTCCACGAACGCCATGGCGTGCAACGGCACCGCTGCGTGGAGGGCGTACCGCAAGGGAGCGTTCTTCGCCAACCCCGCGTTCACACAGATCCACCCGACCTGTATTCCTGCATCGGACGAGCATCAATCCAAGTTGACGCTGATGTCCGAGTCGCTGCGTAACGACGGCCGGATCTGGGTACCGCTCACACCGGGCGACAACAGACCACCGAACGACATCCCCGAAGCGGAAAGGGACTACTACCTCGAGCGCCAGTACCCGGCGTTCGGCAACCTGGTGCCCCGCGACGTCGCATCGCGCGCCGCCATGCGCATGATCGACGACAACAGGGGAATCGGACCGCTGCGCAACGGCGTGTACCTCGACTTCAAGAGTTCGATCGCCAGGCTCGGGCAGGCAAAGATCGAGGAACGGTACGGAAACCTGTTCGAGATGTACGAACGCATCACAGATGAGAACCCGTACGAGGTGCCGATGCGTATCTATCCCGCTCCCCACTACACGATGGGCGGTCTGTGGGTCGACTACAACCTGATGACCACGGTCCCTGGCCTGTATGCGATCGGTGAAGCGAACTTCTCGGACCATGGAGCGAACCGACTCGGCGCATCCGCCCTCATGCAGGGCCTCGCAGACGGATACTTCGTGCTGCCGTACACCATTGGCGAGTACCTCGCTGATTACCTCAACGTACCGCCGGTGCCGACGGATGACCCTGTCTTCGCCGATGCGATCCAAGCGGTAGCTGACCGGACGGAGAGGTTCCTGTCGATCGGGGGCACACAGTCCGTCGACCACTTCCATCGGCAACTCGGGAACGTGATGATCGAGCACTGTGGGCTTGCACGAAGCCGTGAAGGGCTCGAGCAAGCGATCGTCGAGATCAAGGACATCAGGAACAACTTCTGGAACGACCTGAGGGTCATCGGGACGTCAGACTCGCTCAACCAGTCGCTCGAACGTGCAGGAAGGGTGGCGGACTTCCTCGAACTCGCCGAGCTGATGTGCATCGACGCGATGGACCGTGAAGAGAGCTGTGGAGGCCACTTCAGGCTCGAACACCAGACCGAAGATGGTGAAGCCAGGCGCGATGACGAGAACTACGCCTACTCGGCGGCCTGGGAGTGGGCGGGGCAAGACGCCGCTCCAAGACTCCATCAGGAGCATCTCGATTTCGAATACGTTGCTTTGACGCAGAGGAGCTACAAGTAATGGACCTGTCACTGAAGGTCTGGAGACAGGCCAGCGCAGACGCAAAGGGCGAGTTCAAGACCTACCAGGCCAAGAACGTGAGCCCTGAGGCTTCGTTCCTCGAGATGCTCGATGAGGTCAACGAGGATCTCAACGAGGCCGGTGAGGATCCGATCGCATTCGACCACGACTGCCGCGAGGGAATCTGTGGCATGTGCGGCGTGATGATCAACGGCGACCCGCACGGTCCACAGTCCGGCACTGCAACATGCCAGCTGCACATGCGTAAGTTCAACGACGGCGACTCGATCACGATCGAGCCGTGGCGAACGACCGCATTCCCTGTGATGAAAGACCTCATCGTGGATCGAGCCCCGTTCGACCGCATCATCGAGGCGGGTGGCTACATCTCCGTGAATACCGGAGCGGCTCCGGATGCGAACATCATCGCAGTGCCAAAAGAGGCCGCCGAGGCTTCCATGGATGCGGCATCGTGCATCGGATGTGCAGCGTGCGTCGCCGCCTGTCCCAACAGCGCAGCGAACTTGTTCACTGCGGCAAAGATGCAGCACCTGAACCTGCTTCCCCAGGGACAGCCAGAGCGCTATCTGCGTGCAGCGGCGATGGTCGAAACGATGGAGGAGTACTTCGGTTCGTGCACGAACTACGGCGAGTGCGAAAAGGCGTGCCCGAAGAACATCTCCATCGACTTCATCGCCATGATGAACCGCGACTATGTCAAGGCACAGTTCAAGAACATGGTCAAGGCTGGGCAGGCATAGATACGAAGTACGAAGTACGAAGGAAGCCGTCAGCCATCAGCGGAAGATCCGTTCTTCGACTGTGAACCGCCTGCCCCTGGAATCAATGTTGTGTCGCCAGGGTTGATTGAACAACCAACAGGGAGACTTCATGACGACCAAGGCACGCGGGCGTGTTCGCGTCGAGAACACGCAAAAGAGGGTCAGAGCACAGGTCGGCGGCGTGATGATCGCCGACTCGACGTCGGTGAAGATGGTCTGGGAGATCCCCTACTTCCCCACCTATTACTTCCCCGCAGACGATGTTCGGTTGGATCTCCTGAACGATTCAGGGGAGACGAAACGCTCCCCGAGTCGTGGAACGGCTGACCTGTTCGATGTCTCTGTCGGGGACAGGACCATACGCGCAGCGGCCAGAGTCTGGAACGATTCGAAGCTCGAGGAGATCTCCGGGTACATCTCGTTCTCGTGGGATGCGATGGATCGGTGGTTCGAGGAGGATGAAGAAGTCCACTATCACGCACGTGACCCGTACACGCGCATCGAGATCCTCCCGAGTTCGCGGACGGTCCGCGTCGAGGTCGACGGCGTCGTCGTCGCCGAGTCCGACAAGACACGTTTCCTCTTCGAGTCGAACCTTCCGGTGCGCTACTACTTCCCAAAGCCGGATGTCCGGTTCGAGTATCTCGAGGCAACGAGCACGGCATCACACTGCCCCTACAAGGGGACAGCGCGCTACTGGTCGATCAATACCGTCGGTGAGACCCACCACGACGTGGCATGGGGATACGACTCGACCTTCCCGGAGTCCCAACTCGTTGCCGGGTTCGTTGCGTTCTACAACGAGAAGCTCGATATCTACGTCGATGGCGTACTCGAGGAGAAGCCGAAGACGAAGTTCGCGTAGAAGAGGCCAGACACCAGACACCAGACACCAGACACCA
>JBDLIR010000047.1:0-9866 GCA_039714815.1 Actinomycetota bacterium
GAGAGAAGCGGAAAGCGGAAGACAGATGCCAGATGCCAGACACCAGACACCAGAATGTCTCTTCTCTGGAATCTGGAAGCGAGTCTTCGAGCGATCTGGATTCTGGTTTCTGGAAGCGAGCCTGCGAGCGATCTGCTCAGAGAATTCCTTCTCTCACGACCACCACAGGGATCGGTGCATCCAGAAGTATCCGGCTGAGGTGTCTGCCGACAGAGCGCGTTCCGTGGGCACCGACGACGAGCGAGTCTGCACCGCTTTCACCGACGATATTCCACAGCACGGTTGGCAGGTCACCGAACTCGATCGCATACGTGACCTCGACGTCGGTGGGGATACCGACCGCGTTCGTGAACCAGTCCCGCAATTCAGCGATCTTGCGGTGCTCGAAATCGTCCACGAGGGGCTCCGCTTCGTTCGAATGGCGGGTCATCTGGTAGCGAGACGCCACAACGTTTCTCGTGTCGATCTCCGTTGATCCGACGACATGGACCACGACGAGATCGGCGTCCACGCGCCGTGCCCTCGTGACTGCGTATCTGGCGGCATCAGTGGAAGCGTTGGTCAGGTCGGTTGCGACCGCGATTCGCATCGATCCTCCTTTATGGTCTCGCACCACTCTACATCTGTGCGGTGCATGGGTCTGGAGCGGTGTCTACTATGTCCGCCAATGAGGTACGGGCCGCATGACTGACGCAGACATGGTGTTGCACGATTCACCCCAAGGTGGGTGGAGGTTTGCGCTCGCCTATCAACGGTTCGCCGACCGACTGAATGAGCGAGCGGGTTCGATCACGCCCTATCTGGTGATCATCGTCGTTACGATCGGATTCACGAACGTCGTGCTGCGCTACTTCGGCAGGTTCATCGAAACGAGGCTCGTCAACAACTACTGGCTCGAGTCTCAGTGGTATCTGTACTCGCTCGTGTTCCTCCTCAGCTTCGGGTACATCCTGAAGCACCAGATCAACGTCAGAGTCGACTTCTGGTGGGCTGCCCAGCCGCTGAGAACCAAGGTGCTGATCGACTTCGTCGGTCACATCATCGCTCTCATCCCGTTCGCCATTCTGGGGATCTGGGTGTCGTTGAGCTGGGTATCGAGCTCACTCGTATCTCAACAAGGCAGCTTCACGACCTGGAAGATCTGGCAGATCTGGGAGAACAGCCCTGATCCGAGCGGTCTTCCGCGTTCTCCGATCAAGGCGATGATCCTTGTCGGCTTCGGTTTGCTCTTGATACAGGCATTCGCAGAGATGGTCAAGCTCGTGGCTGTGTTGCGAGGTCACGAAGACTGGGTCGAGTTGCCTGTGGACCACGATGAACCGATGAGAATCGAGTAGGGGGACGCACAATGGGCGGATGGCTCGCCATCATCATGTTCGTCTTGTTCCTCGGCCTGTTGCTGGCCGGGTACCCGGTCGCGTTCTCGTTCGCCGGCACGGCTGTCGTGTTCACGGCACTCGGGGTGCTCCTCGGTGTCATCGATGCGGACTTCTTGAGACTGCTGCCCAACAGGTGGTTCGGTGCGATGTCCGACTTCACCTTGCTCGCGATCATCTTCTTCGTGTTCATGGGAGCGATATTCGAGCGGTCAGGCCTCGCAGAGGAACTGCTCACGACGATCGCGATGATCCTCGGCCCCATCCGTGGTGGCCTTGCTCTCACTGTCGTCTTCGTTGGCACGCTTCTGGCTGCCGCAACGGGGGTTGTCGCCGCAACGGTGATCGTGATGGGTTTGCTTGCGCTCCCGGTGATGGTCAGACACGGATATGACCACAAACTCGCCACAGGTGTCATCATCGCGTCCGGCACGATGGCGCAACTCATCCCGCCGAGCCTCGTCCTCGTTCTGCTCGCCGGTGTTGCTGGTGTTTCGGTCGGTGATCTCTTTCTCGGTGCGCTCATTCCCGGCATCATCCTGTCAGGCATGTACGGGCTGTATGCGTTCATCGTGGCCGTCGCCAGACCGGAGAAGGCACCGTCGATGCCTCCCGAGGAACGCACGCATGAAGGATGGGCATTGGCACGCAAGGCCATGGTCGCTGTCGTACCTCCTCTCTTCCTCATCTTTGCGGTCCTTGGAAGCATCTTCTTCGGACTCGCCTCGCCGACCGAGGCCGGTGCGGTTGGAGCATTTGGAGCAGCGTTCCTTGCGTTCCTCAACCGGAACCTGACGTGGAAGGTGATCAAGGGTTCAGGGAGGGCGACTTCCGACATCACCGCTCTTGTGCTGATGATCCTCTTCGCCTCGACGTTCTTCGCCCTCGTGTTCGACAGGCTTGGAGGTCAGGATCTGATCACCGGGTGGCTGACGGGGATACCTGGAGGCAAGTGGGGGTTCATCATCGTGTCGATGATCGCCATTTGGATCCTTGGCATCAACCTCGAGTTCATCGAGATCACCTTCATAGCGATGCCCATCTTCATTCCTGCGGCGATCGCGCTCGACATCAACCTCGTCTGGTTCCTGGTGCTCGTGGCGATCAACCTCAACATGGCGTTCATCTCACCGCCCGTCGGGTTCTCCCTGTTCTATCTCCAGAGCGTCGCGCCGCCTGAAGTCAAAACGGGCGACATCCACAAGGGGGCGTTGCCCTTCATGGCACTCCAGGGCCTCGCGCTGGTCGTCGTGATGATCTTTCCCCAGACCGTCGACTGGCTCGTCGAGCTATCGCGGGCAGGCGGGTAGCTCGCTGCGCTCGCCGACCGCTCGAAGACTCGCTTCCAGACGCCAGATGCCAGACACCAGAATGTCTGGTGTCTGGCATCTGGGATCTGGTATCTGCTTCTACGCCTGCAGCGAGCTGGTCTGGAGCATCGCCAACTCGGCGAGTCCCATCCAGCCGTAGCTGTCCTGACGGAACTTGCTCCAGGACTCGAACACGGATGCGAAGTCCGCGTCCTGGCCCTTGAGCTCGTCGTAGAGTTCTTCTGCGGCTTCGTTCGAAGCTGCCATCACGTCATCAGGGAACGGCAGGATCGTCACATTCGAGTTCGCCTCGATGCCCTTGAGAGCGTCGGGGTTGAGCACGTCGTAACGAGCCATCATCGTGGAATTCGCCGTGTACGCCGCGGCTTCGATGATCGCCTGGTACTCCTCCGGGAGCTCGTTCCAGTCATCGATGCCGAACTGCACCTCGAGCGTCGGCCCTGGTTCCCACCAGCCTGGGAAGTAGTAGAAGCTCGCAACCTCGTCGAAGCCGAGTTTCGTGTCGTCGTACGGGCCGACCCACTCGGTCGCATCGATGGATCCGGTCTGGAGCGCCTGGAAGATCTCGCCACCGGGCAGGACCTGGACGAGGACGCCTAGCTTCTCCATGACCTTGCCGCCGAGGCCCGGGATGCGCATCTTGAGACCTTCGAGATCCTTGACGCTTGCGATCTCCTTGTTGAACCATCCGCCCATCTGGGTCCCCGTGTTCCCTGCCGGGAACTGGATCACGTTGAACTTGTCGGCGTAGAGACCCTGCATGGTCTCAAGCCCGCCGCCTTCATAGAGCCACGCGTTCTGCTGCCGATACGTGAGGCCGAACGGCAGCGCTGTGCCGAAGGCCGTTACCGGCGTTTTGCCGATGTAGTAGTACGAGGCAGTGTGACCGCTCTTGACGCCACCTTCCTGGACCGACGGGAGCACCTCGAGGCCGCCAACGAGTTCGCCTGCCTCACGCGGGTTGATCGTGAACTTGCCACCTGTCATGACGCCGACAGCCTCCGCGAACACCTCAGCGCCGCCGAAGATGGTGTCGAGACCACGAGGCCAGCTCGTTGCCATGTCCCATGTGATCTCGGGGAGGTCGTTCGAAGCAGCAGCATCGCTCGCATCGTTCGTTGAGCAGCCAGCTATCGCGAGGGCAGCACCACCAAAGGATGCTATGCCTGCGGTCTTCAGAAATCGTCGTCGGTCGTACGCTACTTTGTCAGGGTCAACTTTCTTTCCCATCGCATGCTCCTCATGGCTCGATGTGCACTGCGGTCCCACTCCGGTCCCGGCAAGGCGACATCCTAGGCGCGGCGATTCAAAGGATGCGACTAGGGGGCTCGCGGGCTCGCAGATCGCTCGCGGGCTCGCTTCCAGATTCCAGATCGCTCGCGGGCTCGCTTCCAGATATCAGATTTCAGATCGCTCGCGGGCTCGCTTCCAGATTCCAGATCGCTCGCGGGCTCGCTTCCAGATATCAGAATGCGCGATTCTTCTCTGTGCTCTTCTGACGGCTGACGGCTGACGGCTGACAGCTGCCTTCTGCCTTCCGGAGATGCACCGACAGCCACGGGGGTAGTCTTGCGTGCGCCAGGATGCGGAGGCCCGGTGGGTGTTGTTCTCAATCGATTGTTACAGACCATCAAGCTCGAACGCGACGCGTTCGTGTGGATGGACTTCAACGACCGCGCCACGGGGGATGCGGCGATGCTCGTGGCGGGAACACAGGTGCTCATCTCGATCGGTCTGGGGCTCTCGCTAGGAGAGCTGATCAACCCGCTGACCCTCGCGAGCGTCCTCCTCGGCGGGGTGTTCTTCTGGGTCGTGTACTCGGGTGCTACCTACGCCGTGTCGCGGTTTCTGTTCGACGGGCACGGCACCTATGCCATCTATCTCAGGATCACCGGTTTTGCGTATCCGACGTTGCTGGTTCTCATATTCGTGAATCGCTTCATATCGAATCTACCGCTCGCTCTCATCGTGAGCGGGGCGTGGTTCGTCCTCGTGGTCGCGAACGGCCTCACCTATGTTGCTGATCTGTCGATTGCAAAGGCGGCCGGTTCCGCGATCGGCGGATACATCTTGCTGATTGTCGTCCAGGAGATCTTCGGCAACGTCTTCAGGTTCTGACGGTGCCGACGTACAGGCTCGATATCGCATACGACGGTTCGAAGTTCTACGGATACGCGATCCAGCCAAACGTGCCAAGCGTGCAGGGAAGACTCGAGACCGCTCTTGCCCCGTATACCGGTGGCGTCAAGACCTACGCTGCAGGCAGAACGGACAAAGGCGTTCACGCTTCCCAACAGGTGGTCTCGTTCACGTGTGAGGAGTTCGACACCGATAAGGCTTTGCGATCGCTGAACAGCCTGCTTTCCCCCGAGATCGCTGCCCGAAGTCTCGTGGCCGTCGATGACGGTTTCCACGCACGGTTCTCCGCCACAGGCCGGGCCTACCGGTATCGGATCCGCAATGCAGATGTCCACGACCCTTTGACCGCCGCAGCAGTGTGGACCTATCAGGCGCCACTCGATGTCGGGCTGATGAACGAGACGGCACGGCATCTCGTCGGGACACACGACTTCTCGGCCTTCTGTCGCAGGCATGACAACAGAAGCCCCGTGAGAGAGGTGCTGTGGGCACAGTGGCAGAGATCGGGTGAGGAGCTCGTATTCTCTATCGGTGCTCGATCATTCTGCCACCAGATGGTCCGCGCGATCGTTGCGGTCAGCGTCGAGGTGGGCTGCGGTCTCGTCGATGTCAGCGAGGTTCCTGGAATCCTCGAGTCACTCGACCGGGCGAACGCCAAGGGCGTTGCCCCGGCGCACGGACTTGTCCTCGTGGCCGTTGCCTATGACGAAGAGCCGCTGCCAAGCCCCGGCTGGGTGGGCACGACGGCATAAGCCAGAAGACCGAAATCCGAAGTCCGCCGTCCGCTCTTGGAAATCGTAAATCGTAAATCGTAAATCGCCAGAAGTCGGAAGTCGGGAGGCGGAACTCAGATGCCAGACGCCAGACACCAGACACCAGAATGTCTCTTCTCTGGTTTCTGGAAGCGAGCCCGCGAGCGATCTGGCATCTGATATCTGGAAGCGAGCCTGCGAGCGATCTGGCATCTGGCATCTGGTTTCTGACATCTGGCAGCGACGATGTCGTTGAAGCTGATATAATCCTGCCTACGGTTCCTCCATCCGCGAGGTCAACGGCCTGTCCCACGCGTGCCGCTTGCCCATTACATACGGGAGCCGATACCATACGGAAGCGCTTCCACGCGGAAGCTGCTTCTCCACGCCATCGTCTTAGGGACACTCACCGCATGAAGCCAAAGCTGCAGAGAACATTCTCGCCAACGCCGGCCGACATCACACGTACGTGGTACGTCGTGGATGCCGCCGATGTACCTCTCGGGCGTCTGTCGTCTGAGATCGCACAGGTGTTGAGGGGCAAGAACAAGCCGACGTACGCACCGCACGTCGACGGCGGCGACTTCGTCATCGTCATCAACGCCGACAAGGTGCACGTGTCCGGGTCCAAAGAGGTCGAGAAGATCTACTACCGGCACTCGGGATACCCTGGCGGCCTCCGCGCCGAGACCCTCACCGAGGTGCGCAAGAAGCATCCTGAGCGCCTCATCGAAACAGCCGTTCGCGGGATGCTGCCCAAGAACCGTCTGGGACGTCAGATGTTCCGCAAGCTCAAGGTCTACGCAGGTGCGGATCATCCCCACGCTGCCCAGACACCACAACCACTTACGCTGAAGTACCGAAAGGTCGAGTCCTGATGGCCAATTCGAAGCCACTCGTACAAACCACCGGCCGCCGCAAGAGCTCCGTCGCTCGCGTCCGCCTCTATGACGGGAACGGCGAGTACTCCCTCAACGGCCGAACGCTCAAGGACTACTTCCCGGATCCAGAGCTGCGCAGGCGCGTACAGGAGGCCTTCAAGGTCACCGATCTCGAGAGCCGCTATGACGTCGCTGCAACCCTCGAGGGTGGCGGGACGACCGGCCAGAGTGATGCCCTGAGGCTGGGAATCGCCCGCGGTCTCATCGCGATCGACCCCGAGCTGCGCCCCGTGCTCAAGAAGGAAGGCATGTTGACCCGTGACTCCCGTAAGGTCGAGCGCAAGAAGTACGGTCTGCGCAAGGCACGCCGCGCTCCTCAGTTCACCAAGCGTTAACCACACCCCCGACGGCTCTGCTGTTGGGGACGAGGTACATTCATGGGCGCACACAGCCAGAGGCTCTTCGGCACAGACGGTGTTCGCGGTCTTGCGAACGTCGAACTGACGCCACAGATCGCCTTCGACCTCGCCCGTGCGGCGGGAGACCAGATCGAGGGCCATGTCATCATCGGTGCGGACTCGAGGCAGTCCGGTCCGATGCTCGTAGCCGCCGTAGCATCGGGACTCAACTCAGTCGGCGTCGACACAGTCAACGTCGGCGTTCTGCCCGTCGGTGCGGTGTCGAGATTGTGCATCGAGACCGGTGCAGCGCTCGGTGTCATGGTTTCGGCCTCGCACAATCCTGCTCCTGACAACGGCATCAAGTTCTTCGGGCCGGACGGGGTCAAGGTCTCAGAGGTCCAGGAGCGTGCGATCGAAGCGCGCTACTTCTCAGACGGACCGTATGCGCCGGTCAGCGGCGCTCGTGTTGGTACTCAGACGACGATGGATGATGCATCCAAGCGGTACATCGACTGGCTCGCCTCGACGGTGCATCATCGTGTCGACGGCATGGAGATCGTCGTTGATTGCGCCAATGGTGCAGCAGCATCGACTGCTCCTGAGCTGTTCAGAAGATTGGGCATGTCAGTAGACGTCATGGCCGATACCCCCACCGGGGAAAACATCAACGACGGTGTTGGCGCAACACACCCCGAAGCCGTGGCGCAGTTGGCCAGAGGCAAGGTCGGTCTGGCTTTCGACGGGGACGCAGACAGGCTCATCGCTGTGGACGAGGACGGCGAGATCGTCAACGGCGATGTGATCATGGCCATCTTTGCGAAGTGGCAGCACGACAGCGGGTCGCTCGACAACGGGACGGTTGTCGCCACGGTCATGTCGAATCTTGGTTTCCACAATGCAATGGAGGGTCTTGGCATCGATGTCATCTTGACAGCCGTCGGCGACCGCAACGTCGTCTCTGCCATGTGCGAGTCCAGTGCGGTTGTCGGAGGCGAACAGTCCGGACACATCCTCCTCGAAGACAGAACAACGGGAGATGGGTTGCGGACGGCACTGCGTCTCATCGAGGTCATGGCCGATACCGGGCAGGAGCTGCGCCAACTCCGCCGCATCATGTCCGAACTTCCCCAGGTCCTCACCAACGTGCGTGTCGGGTCGAAGAACGGCTGGGACACGCATGAGTCGATCGCAGCCGAGATCGCACACCACGAGGACAAGCTCGGATCGTCCGGCCGCATCCTCGTACGCCCCTCCGGCACCGAACCTCTCATCAGGGTGATGGTCGAGGCACCGACGGAGTCGGAAGCCGCCGCCGTTGCGGAATCGATAGCGGCGGTCGTGAAGACCGTGTTGGCGTAAGGCAGCCATCAGCTGACGGCTGACGGCTGACGGCTGTAAGCTTCTTCAACAACACAACGAGACGTGTGATGCATTCTCTACAGCGCCAGACCTCGGGAACGAGGCGACGAGGAAGAGGGAGTATCGAAACGTTCGGCGGATGCCCTCTCGGCTGCTCACAGTCGTGACGGATCGGACCAAAACCGGGGAGCGATTCCCGGGACAGAGGCCGGCCCGATGTGAGTGGGGAAACCCAGCAATGCCGCATCACCCGTCTCCAGACACAAAGGAGATCGCGCGCGATGTGTGGGATCATGGGATATGTGGGGCCTCAAGAAGCGACCCCGATACTGATCGACGGCTTGCGGAGACTCGAGTACCGCGGGTATGACTCTGCCGGGATAGCGGTGACCAACGGTTCGATCGACATCCGTAAGGCGCAGGGCAAGATCGTCAACCTCGAGAACCTGCTCGACAGCGACCCGCTCGTTGGCTCCGTGGGCATGGGCCATACACGCTGGGCGACACACGGCATTCCTTCAGATATGAATGCGCACCCCCACTCCGACCCGTCGGGTGAGTTCGTCGTCGTCCACAACGGCATCATCGAGAACTTCCAATCGCTCAAAGAAGAACTCACGGCCGAAGGAGCAGAGTTCACCTCAGAGACCGATACCGAGGTTCTCGCGCACCTGATCGCACGGGAATACGATGGAGACATCGTCGATGCCGTGCGCCGCACCGTTGCACTGTCAGAAGGTGCATACGCCATGGTCGTGATGACCAAGCGCGAGCCAGGGAAGATCGTCGCCGTGCGCAAGATCAGCCCCCTGGTGGTCGGCCTCGGCGATGGTGAGACGTTCCTCGCTTCCGACATCCCTGCCGTGTTGCACCGCACGAGAGAGTTCATGATCATCGAAGATGATGAGATGGTCATCGTGACCGCCGACGGTGCGACCGTTGAGACGATTGATGGTTCGCCCGTCGATCGCGAGGTGATCCACATCGACTGGGACGCCCAACAGGCCGAAAAGGGTGGGTACGAGCACTTCATGCTCAAGGAGATCAACGAGCAGCCTGAGGTCGTCACCGAGACGCTCGCAGGTCGCCTCGACGAGGACGGCACGGTCTGGCTCGAAGATGTCGACTTCGACGACGACTATGTCCGTGACCTCGACAGGGTGTGGATCACCGCGTGTGGGACGGCTTTCCACGCAGGGTTGATCGGCCAGGAGATATTCCGGCGTGTGCTCAGGCTCCCTGCGAACGTCGAGTACGCCCACGAGCTTCGCTACGCGGACCCGATCGTGGGCCCGAACCAGCTGACGATCGCGATCTCACAGTCAGGCGAGACCGCTGACACGCTTGCTGCAGCACGACAGGCTGGCGACCACGGGTCGCGGATGCTTGCGATCACCAACGTCGTCGGCTCGACGCTGGCTCGATACGCCGACGACATCCTCTACACACGGGCTGGCCCCGAGATCTCCGTTGCATCGACGAAGGCGTACATGGCCATGTTGATCGCCCAGTATCTGCTGGCATTGAGGATCGGAGCGGTTCGCGGCACCGTGGATGCCGACCTTGCCGGGGCCATCTCGCACGGCCTCCATCAGATGCCGGCGGTGATCGAAGAGGTACTGTCACG
>JBDLIR010000048.1:0-9814 GCA_039714815.1 Actinomycetota bacterium
CAGCAGGGCTTCGAGGGTGCCTCAATCGATCAGGTGATGAACACAGCGGGCCTTACCCGGGGTGCGTTCTACGCGCACTTCGATTCCAAGGACGACCTAGAGCGACAAGTGCTCGCCATCGAAGCCGGGCTTGTGCAAACTCTGCGCCGGGCGGCCGATACGGAGGATCCCCGAGGCGCAGGGTTGATGGCCTTGGCGGACTATCTCGACCCTACCCAAAGAGAGGACGTGGCGTCCGGGTGTCCCCTGGTGGCCCATCCCATTGACGCCATCAGAGGCGGCACGAGCCGAAGGGACGGCTACACCCGGCATCTCCGTGCGCTCATCGAGGCGATCCGGCCGATCCTTGGTGAAGACGCCTCCGAAGATGATGCGATCGTCGTGGCAGTTCTCGCAATAGGAGGCGGCATGCTGAGCGCGGCCAGCTCTGACCCGCTCCTTGCCGACCGCATACAGGAAGCCTGTTTCGACAGGATCCGCGGCAAGCTCGATCCTATCGCTCCAGACTGAAGGCTGACGTTGCGTGCTCCGCCCCGTGCGCGGCCGGGCTACTGGTCCTCTGGCATCACCGCGGTCACCATGAACGTGACGTTCTGGGCGATGTTCACGCCGTGATCAGCGATCCGCTCGAAGAACCTGCCGATCCGGAAGAGGGCAACGGACACATCGAGGCCTAGTCGATCCTGATGATCGGTGACGAGGTTGAACAGGTCTTCGGTGAGGTCGTCCACGACCTCATCATCGGCGTCGGCGTTGACCCCGATCTCGGGATCCATCGTTGCGATGGCCTCGATGCCGCGCTCGAACATGGCAGCCGATTCAGCCCCGAGGCGGCCTACGAGAGACTGCAGCCCGGGATCTGTGGGGATCCCGTCGATGCGATGGAGAGCCTTGACAAGGTTTACAGCGAGGTCACCTGAGCGCTCGACTTCGTAGAGTATCCGCGTCGCCGATACGAGGAAGCGGAGGTCGGATGCGACCGGCTGCTGAAGGGCGAGCACCCGGAACACATGTGCTTCGGTCTCGTTGTACTCGTCGTTCACGAACTGATCCGCTTCGATCACCGCGTCGATCTCGTCGAGCCTGTTCTCCGTGAGGACGACAGTGGCGTGCTTGACGTTCGACACGACCATCATCCCGATTTCGACCAGGTGTGTGCGGATATCGTCGAGTTCGTCGTCGAAGTGGTGGCGGAGTTCGATCTCGCCTTCTTGAACGTGTGCCTGTCTGGGGTCTGTCATTGCGTCTCCTACCCGAACCGTCCGGTTATGTAATCCTCCGTGGCCTGTTCCTTTGGATTGGTGAAGAGCTCTTCCGTCTGGCTGAATTCAACCAGATAGCCCGTGCGCTGGCCCTGAGTGTCGAGCGCGACGTTGAAGAACGCTGTCTTGTCCGAGACACGCGCGGCCTGCTGCATGTTGTGTGTCACGATGATGATCGAATAGTCCTCTTTCAGCTGGAGCATCAGTTCCTCGATACGCAGCGTGGCGATCGGGTCGAGCGCCGACGCCGGCTCGTCCATCAGCACGACGTCGGGTTGCGTGGCGATCGTCCGTGCGATGCACAGCCGCTGCTGCTGGCCGCCCGAGAGCGAAAGGCCACTGTCCTTGAGCTTGTCCTTGACCTCGTCCCAGAGCGCAGCATGGCGCAGAGACTCCTCCACGAGATCCGCGAGATCGCTCTTGGATCCCTTGAAGCCGTTGATCTTCACTCCCCACGCGACGTTGTCGAATATCGACTTCGGGAACGGATTGGGCTTCTGGAAGACCATGCCCATCCTGCGGCGGATCTCGACGGGATCGATGCCCGCGGCGTAGATATTCTCCCCGTGGTACCTGACCTCGCCTTCGACCCGTGCCGTCGGAATCAGGTCGTTCATCCGGTTGAGTGATCTGAGGACGGTCGATTTCCCGCAGCCGGACGGCCCGATCAGCGCATTGATCTCGCCACGGGCGAAACTGATGCTCACATCGGCGACGGCCTTGAAGTCTCCGTAGTAGACGCTCATGTCGTGAGTCTCGATGACTCCCGGTTCAGGGGTTTCTGAGAGCATCGGGTGCGTTTCAGACGCGAGGAAGTCGGCCCCGAGATCGGAGTAGCGCTCGTTGGGCCCGCCGGTGTCCACTCCAGTTGAGTCTCGTGTCTCGTTCATCGTCACATTCTCCTCGAGTACTTGTTGCGAAGGATCACGGCGCCAGCATTGAGCACGACCAGCAGTACAAGCAAGGCCACGCTTGCGGCGGCGGCCAGGTGCCGCCACTCGTCCTGTGGAAGGGCGGTCCATTGGAAGATCTGGATCGGCAGGGCTGTGAACTGCGAGAACGGGCCCGAGGGGCTGGTCGTGATGAATCCTGCCGCTCCCACGAGTATGAGCGGTGCGGTCTCGCCGATCGCTCGGGCGATCGCCAGGATCGTGCCCGTGAGTATCCCGGGGAGAGCGATCGGGAGCACATGGGCGCGCACGGTTTGCCATTTGGTAGCCCCGAGGCCCATGCCTGCCTGCCGAAGCGAGTTCGGAACCGCTCGGATCGCCTCTTGTGAGGCGATGATCACGACCGGCAACGTCAAAGCACCGAGCGTGAGGCCTGCAGCCAGCACCGTCCTCCCGTTCGGTGCGTAGTCGCCGAAGATCGCACCCGATGTGAGCGGTTCGAACAACCGCACGAAGATAGCGAGTCCGAGCATGCCGTAGATGATCGATGGCACGCCCGCCAGGTTGTTGATATTCGTTTGGATGAAGCCGTTGACGCGCGTCGGCCTGGCGAATTCCTCCAGATAGATCGCCGCGCCGACTCCGATCGGGACAGCGAACGACACGGTGATGATGACGAGCCAGATCGAACCGAGAATCGCCGTTCGGATGCCCGCTATCTCAGGAGTCGAACTCGAAGGGCTGGTGATGAACTTCCAACTGAACCACGCGCGCCAGGTGAAGCGAACCTGGTCGTAGGTGTAGTCGCCGTACTTTTCGGGATTCTCTGCGAAGGACCTCCCCACCTCGTCCACGAAACCCTGCGGATCGAGCACTGACGCGGTCAGCGTATTCGTTGCGACGATGTCGGGCTTGACGATGCGCTCCTCCACGAGGAGCAGCACGTTGGCTTGATCGCGAGGCGCGGCGGTGCACCCGGATGGAGCCTCGTCCTGCGTGCAGACCTCGTCCCACTTCTCCTGTGACTCGAACACGAGCCGATCCTCGTGGAAGCGTTGCTCCCGCTCGAGCCGTCGGCCGACGTTCGTCGAGATGCCCGAGGCGAGCACCGTCACGAGTTCGTCCTTGGTGAGATCGTCGAGACCAACGCTTGCGGGGTCGTGGCCCGCGGACGCGACGATGACCTCGGGCTCGGTCTGGTTGATCTGAGCCACCAGGCCGAACGAGTCGTTGACGATCGTGTAGAGGAGAGACGCGAGGGCAAGAACCGCGACGATGAGCGCGGACATCAATGCCAGATGCACGATCCGGGCGCGCCGGGTTCGCTTGCCGAGCTGCTGGAGATACTCCTCATCCGTGGGGAACAGAGCCTGCATGTCGCGCTCGGGCGCAGTGAGCGTCATTCGTACTCCTGCCTGAACCGCTTCACGATTCGACGACTCAACGAATTGAGCCCGAGCGTCATAACGAAGAGCGTGAGCCCGATCGCGAAGATCGAGTTGTAGTCGATCGTGTCGTAACTGATATCACCGCTCGCTGTGATCGCGATATAGCCCGTCATCGTCTGCGCACCCTGGAACGGATTGAGGATGTAGCCAAAGAGCGGGTCAGCTCCGAGTCCGAAGTTCCGGGGAGACGCTCCTGCGGCGAGTGTCACCACCATCGTCTCACCGATAGCTCGGGACATCGCGATCACGATTCCCGCCGCTATCCCGGACAGCGCGGCCGGCACCACGATCTTCAGCGACACCTCGAGTTTCGATGCACCAAGGCCGTAGGCCGCCTGGCGAAGCGAGTCGGGTACCGCAGACATCGCATCCTCCGAGAGCGAACTGACGAGCGGCACGATGAGGAAGCCCACGACGATCCCTGCTGAGAGAACATTGAAGAAGCCGACGACACTCGTGCCGAATATCGAACGGAGCAGCGGCGTCATGAAGGTGATGGCGAAGAAGCCGAATACGACGGTCGGGATCCCAACGAGAATCTCGAGTACGGGTTTGAAGATCCTTCTCACGCGCTGGCTCGCGTACTCGGAGAGGTAGATCGCGGTACTCAGGCCGATCGGAACCGCAACGAGGAGGGCGATAACCGTGATGAGGACGGTCCCGAGGATCAAGGGCCAGATACCGAAGGATCCTGCCTGGGGTTGCCACACCGTCGAGGTGAAGAAGTTGGAGAGGGTAACGGCAGAGTCCTGGAAGAACAGGAGTGACTCCTTACCGAGTTCCCACAGGATTCCGACGGTGATGGCGATCGAGATCGCACCCGCGGAGAACAGGGCGATCACGATGATGGCTTCGCCGGGGCGTCGCCTATG
Source organism: Actinomycetota bacterium (assembly GCA_039714815.1). Lineage (GTDB taxonomy): Bacteria > Actinomycetota > Acidimicrobiia > Spongiisociales > UBA5794 > JAMBLL01. The sequence continues at coordinate 4,473 of JBDLIR010000048.1, forward strand.
CCGAAGCTGGTCCCTGATCGGATCCTGGTTGCCTTGGTCGGTGGTCATGGTGTTCGAACGTCCCGTCTATCCATGTCTTGAGCGTTCATCGACGTCGTGTTCATCGTAGGGTTCTGGCCACTCGAAGCGGCCAGAACCCTACGATGCGCCGGCTTGGGAGACTCGCTGCGCTAGAAGCCTGCTGCTGCTGCTATGGCGTCGGCGGCCTCCTGGAGGTTCTCCTGTGGCGCAGGGAAGTACCCGACCGGGCCGATCAGATCGTTCACGTTGTTCAGGTAGTAGGTGATGAACTGACCCACCTGCGGCTTGTCAGCGACGATGCCTGCATCCGTGTACATGAACAAGGGTCGGGAGATCGGATACGAGTTGTCGTTCACCGTGTCCTCGCTTGGGACAACCGGGCCGTCTCCGGCGTCGACTCCGACTCGTTCGAGCACGTCCGCGTTCTGCTGGTAGAACGCGTACCCGAAGTAACCGATCGCACATGTCGATGCGAGGTCCCCTTCGGTGCAGCCGTCATCGGCAACGCCGCGTACTGTGAGGTTGTCGTCCTCGCCGACGATCTCTACCACGTCTGCTGAGAGGATCGGGGACGGCTCGGCTTCGTCGAATACGACCTCGTTGAAGTAGTCGAACGTTCCCGAATCAGCTCCCGGTGAGAAGGCTTGGATGGGATGGGCGGGGAAGCTTGCGTTGATGCTCTCCCAGGTCGCCCCGGCGGGAGCGGCGAACGCAGCAGCGATCTCCTCGATCGTCAACTCTTGGGCGAAGTAGTTCGATTTGCTGACGACGAGCGAAAGAGCGTCGGTACCAACGCGGATCTCGATGGGGTCGCGTCCGATCTCAGAGCAAGATGTCCGTTCCTCGTCCTTGATCGGACGGCTCGCATTGGAGATGTCGGAGGCCCCCTCGACGCAGAACCGTTCGAAGCCACCGCCCGAGCCGATCGAATCGATCGCATACGCTGGTCCGCCTTCATCCTGCCACTGGTCGATGACGGCTACCGAGAGCGGGAAGACTGTCGACGAGCCGGCGATTGCGACGTCCCCATCGGGGACATCGAGGGGATCGATCAAGGGAAGGCCGAGAGCGGAAGCATCCCCTCCGGCATCAGCCGCCGTGGTAGTCGTGTCGTCTCCGGCATCTGCTGCGACGGTAGTCGCCGTGTCACTGCCTGTCGTGCTGCAAGCAGAGGCAATGAGTGCGAGGACTGCCAGCAGCACCGCGAACTTCTTGAGGGTGTTCATTTTCTTCCTTCCTTGATGGAACGTATCTTGCGCAGCGCTGGGCCGAGCGGCCTGCTGCGGTTGTTGGCGCACAAGGTACGGACCGTTCGTGATCGCAAGACCACCACAAGGTGAACTGGACGTGAACTTGTCCCCGAGGTGCCGGGGGCCGGGTCGTCGCTTTCGATCCCTTCCTATAGTCGCGGCATGCAGGCGTTGTTCGTGGTCCTCGGTTCGTTGGTCGTCGTCCTGGTTCTGCTGCTCGTGGGCGTGCGTCGGCGCCTGGCGGCAGCCGAGATACTGAACGAACGGGCGGTGAAGGTCCTTGGATCCGGAGAGACGGGTTCGCAGTTCATCGATGACCTCAAACAAGCCATGGAAGAAGCGGATGGTGACCGTGAACGTGCCGTGTCACTTGAAGCGGTTATCAGGGGAGCTACGGTGGGCATCGTTCTCTTCGACCAGTCGGGGTCGACGGTGTGCTCGAACGAGTTTGCTGAAGGGCTGCTGGCCGGTGACGGGGAACAAGCGTTACTCAGGGCACGGACATCGACGCTTGCCCAGCGGGTGTCGCTCTCGGGGAGGGCAGAGGAGATCGAGGTGGATCTCTACGACCCGAATCGACGGATTCTGCGTGTGCGGGCGATGCCTGTACCGGGATCCGGGCGGGGGCGCTCCGTGGCCCTGTACCTGGAGGACCTGTCGCTCGAGCGACGCGTTGAAGCCATGCGTTCGGACTTCGTCGCGAACGCGAGCCACGAACTGAAGACGCCTCTGGGCGCCCTTTCTCTTCTGGCGGAAACGTTGTCTGATTCCGAAAATGAGGAGCAGAGAGCGAGACTCGCGAAACGCCTGCGGGATGAGGCCGCGCGGATGTCGAACGTGATCGATGACGTTGTTCAACTCGCCGAGACGCAGTCGCTTGGAGCCGAGTTCTCTCCCGTAGAGATCCGGGCAGTGATGAAGGAGGCCGTCGACTCCGTCAACACGGTTGCAGAAAGCAAGAGCATTCAGATCATCGCTGGCGATGTTGCCGACGTGGTCGTCAATGGCTCCCGCGAACAGCTGGTGTCGGCTGTCCGGAACCTCCTCCACAACGCGATCACCTACACGGCGATCGGAGGCGAAGGTGGGCTGGTCACGTACCGGGCAGTCATCAACGGCCCGGGTGTCTGTGTCGAGATCGAGGACACAGGGATCGGCATACCATCGCGTTACCTCGATCGCGTGTTCGAGCGGTTCTTCCGTGTGGATCGGGCACGGAGTCGAGCCTCTGGAGGGACGGGTCTCGGGCTGTCGATCGTGAAGAACGTTGCGCTCGCCCACGGAGGCAAGGTCGGCGTCGACTCCGAGGTCGGAGTTGGTTCGACCTTCAGGATGTGCCTCCCGATGATCGAGGATTCCTGACATGCGTGTGCTGATCATCGAGGACGAGCCGGCCTACGTCGAGGCGCTAGAGGTTGCGCTGGGAACTGAGGGGATAGACACAGTCGCGGCCCTCGACGGGCGAGACGCCCTGCAGGAGTTCCGTTCCCAGGCGTTCGACGTGATCCTGCTCGATCTCATGTTGCCGTCGGTCTCGGGACTCGATGTACTGCGCGCGGTGCGCGCAGAGTCACAGCTCCCGGTGATCGTCGTGTCGGCCAAGGATGCGGAATCCGACGTTGTCACCGCACTCGAGTTGGGTGCCGACGACTACCTCACCAAGCCGTACTCGGGGCGCGAGCTCATCGCACGCATCCGCGCCGTCGCCCGGAGGGCTTCTGAGACCGTGTTGGATGATTCGATCTCCATTGGCAAACTCCGGCTCGATGCTGATCGATACGAGCTGACCGTCGGCAGCAGTGTGTTCGACCTCCCGCGCAAGGAGTTCGAGGTGATGGCCATGCTCATGCACCGGGCGGGACGGATCGTTACACGCGACCGGTTGCTCGACGAGGTGTGGGGGATGGGCTGGGGAGACACCAAGAGCCTCGACCAGCACATCCGTCGCCTCCGTCGAAAGCTGGAGGAGGACACCGAAGCGCCCCGGATCACGACGATCCGCGGAGTGGGATATCGGCTCGAGACATGAGGATCGGGCGTCGGGGACGTTGTCCGTCGCTCCCGGATCCACTGCTCCGGTTTGACTCCCACCTCGTCGGCAGCGTGCTGTGTCAGGAAGGAAGACTCGGGTAGACGTTCTCGTCGTAGTCGTCCTGGGCGACCTTCGTCATGCGCTCACGGTCGATGCCGTACTGCTCGTAGTTCCTGCCGTGGTCGAACATCACTTCGCCCATCTTCGGGTAGATCGATCGGTCGATCTGTGCGTCCGGATCCCAGAGGCGACCGCGTTTGGGGGCCTTCCCGCAGTGGATGAACGCCTCTTCAACGTGTACGAGCATCGCGAGCGCTGGCACGTGACCGCGTACCTCCATCGTTGCGAGGAGATCGGGGTCCGTGGTGAGCGTCGCCGTGCCGTTGATGCGCATCGTCTCATCCATGCCGGGCACGAGGCAGATGAGCGCCACCGAGGGGTTCTGGAGAATGTTCGTGAACGTGTCTGCCCTGCGATTCCCCTCTCTCTCGGGAATGGCGAGGGTCTTGTCGTCGATCACCTTCACGAATCCGGGCGGGTCACCCTTCGGCGACACGTCCATGCGGCCTTCTGCGTCGATGCTCGAAACCACCAGGAAGGTCGACAGCGCTAGGAAGCGGCGAATGTGGTCGTCGACGGCGTCAACTGACTTGTCGTAGACGATCTGATGGCTGTCGCCTCGCAGCGCCCGGTACTCCTCCACCGTCCTGATGGTGTTGTCGTTCGTTTGCGTTTCTGTCGTTGGCATCGTTGAATTCCTCCGGTTGGCGAGATGATATCCGGTTGCATCTCACAGCAGACCTGTTCCAACGTCAACGCACGATGTGCGCGGGGGACGACCCGTTCACCAACAACATCGTGAGGGTTGCGCCTACTGCCGTGTCGTTGCTTACGATTCCGGGTCAGGGCTGTAGCACGGGCGATCGCTTCGTATGCACTCTCACTGAAGACACGTTCGCCGGGTAGGACGCTCGTTCAACACAAGACCGTGATCATGCGGTACGGGATCCCGCGTGATTCGGGATGACCGAAGACGAAGGAAAGAGGCTGATCAACATGAGCGCACGCCGGGTCGAGTTCATCCCACTGGCCGTCAAGACGATCGTTGTTCACACCGTCACGTACTTCGTGATGGGTCTTCTGGCACTCACCCTTCTGAACTACGGTTCGTGGTTCGCCGAATCGGACCTCAGCAGCTTCATGCGCCAGATCGACGATCCCCTGGTCATGTCCGGGCCGCTGTTCCAACCCATCCGCGGTCTGCTGTTTGCGGTTGTCTTCTACCTGCTGAGAGACGTTCTGTTCGGTCGCAAGAACGGCTGGATGGTCATGTGGGTACTCCTCGTCGTCATCGGCGTTCTCTCTACGTTCGGCCCCTCACCGGGTTCCATCGAGGGAATGATCTACACGATCCTGCCGTTCTGGGAGCACCTCAGGGGTTGGCCGGAAGTAGTGGTCCAGGCCCTGGCGTTCTCCTCGATCCTCACCTACTGGGTCCAGCATCCCGAAAAGCGCTGGTTGACGCGAACGCTGGCAGCGGCCTTTGTGCTCGTGCTCCTTCTTCCGGCGATGGGCCTGTTGTTCACCTGATGCGGCGTGGCTGCTGACGGTCACCTCGATCCCGGCATCGGTGAGGCTGCTCGATGTTCTGGATCTGGCTGAGCGGCCCGCCGGTGGCCTGCTACAGAAACGGGGATACGCAATGGGAACGCGTCCGTCCTTCTGCAGGCACGCTGCCGTTCTGCGCAACACGAAGTGCGGGTTACCTTCTCGCTCGACATGCAGATTTACCGTGTTCCTGACACGCACAAGTTAGGATGCATCGCTCTGATCCCAACAAGGAGAGTCCCTGTGAACCGTTCCCTGATAACGCTCGCCTTCTTCGCCCTGCTTCTCGCCGCATGCAGTGGCGGAGAGGTGTCCGATGCCGGCCCGGCCGACACGGAGGCAACCGCATCCGAGACCACCGCTCCCGATTCCGCGGTTACTGAGGACACCACGATTACTGAGGACACTTTCCCCGACTCCGATGAGACCGC
>JBDLIR010000049.1:0-9700 GCA_039714815.1 Actinomycetota bacterium
CCCCCAGCAAGCTGAGGGAGAGGAAGAAAGTTGGTTCCCTCTCTCGACGAAGTCGGGGGAGGTGGCCGAGCGCAGCGAGGTCGGAGGGGGCTTCCGATTTCTGGCGATTTACGATTTACGATCTACGTTCCCGCCTTCCTTCTGTGCTCTGCTGACGGCTGACGGCTGATTTCTGGCATCTGATATCTGGTATCTGGCATCTGGTATCTGGCATCTGATGTCTGGCATCTGTCTTCTTCAATTAGCGGCTGGATCATCCGTGTACGTCTCGAACAACGGGATGCGGCCCGGCGCCCTGCGGAGCGTCTCTCGCCACAGATTCGTCGTATCTGCGAAGATCGCGTCGACATCTGCAAGCGTCACCCACCACGCCCCTTCCTCGATCTCAGCCTCGAGCTGGCCAGGATCCCACCCGGCGTAGCCTGCGAATATGCGCATCGCGGACACGCCTGAAGGCGGCTCCGTCGGGTTGACGAGACCGATCGTGCCAAGCGCCGCTGGACGGAGGAAGGAGCCGTGCGGGGCCCTGGCAAGCCCGAGTGCGGTCTCTGTGCTGACAGGCCCTCCCATGAACACGGTCGGCGGTTCGACAACGTATGGTGCGGCTTCAGGGAGCAGCTCAGCAAGTGGCAGGCCACTGTCGGCGTTCAGGATGACGCCGATCGCGCCCGTGTCGTCGTGCTCGAGGAGAAATATGACGCTGCGCGAAAATGGTGGAGTCGCGATCAACGGAGTGGCGGCAAGGAACTGTCCCGCAAACGTCTGGTCAGCCACGGTCGATCACGAGTCCGTCATGGGCGACCGCGAAACCGAACTCGCGGGCGCGAGCCGTGATGTCGGCGTCGACGTTCCCAAGCGGGTTCGAGTGGTTGATGTGCGTCAGGATCATTTCACGGTCCCGTGTGAGGTGCTGGAACCTTGTGATCGTATTCGGGACGAGCGGATGCTTGATCGCGGCGATGTCACGACCAGGCAACTCGTCGGTGGAGCAGAAGGTTGCGTCGATGAGGCACACGTCGTGGCTCGCGAGCACCGCCTCGGCCTCGGGCCATTCGTCCCAGCCGTCGATATCGGGGAGGTAGAACGCCCAGGGTGTGTCATCTATGGAGATCGAGTACCCGACCGTGCCGGTGAACTCTGCCCGATGCGGGACCGGAACGGCGGACACCGTGATCTCTCCGAGCGCAGCCGTTGCATCATCGATCGGGATCGCCAGCATGTGCCCGCCCTTCATCAACGACGCCCACGGTTCGTTCTCATCGAGGAAGTCCAGGACGGTCTGAGGTGCGAATAACGGCAATCCGTCGGTCGCAGCTCCCTCTTTGCCGAAATGCAGCAACCCTGCATAGTGCCCCATGTGTCCATGGGTGATGAACACCCCATCGAGGGGCGGCGCAAATCCGAGATGTGCAGCCAGACGCTGGTATTGCAGACGTATGTCAGGAGATGCGTCGAATAGCAGAACGGACCCGTCGTCGGAAATCACAGCGATCGATGATGCCGCCCGGGCAGGACCGGCCGAGCCGAACGTACCGACCTGGGGTGAGCCGGCGTCCTGGCCTGATCCGAGAATGATGAGCGAGTGCGTCATGACGCTATTGTCGCGCATGTAGGCAACGGAGGTACACCGTGGATTTGTTCAGCACATCATTCGTTGACGGAGGCAAGGTACCGACCAGGTGCGCATTAGCGATCCCCGCCGATCCAGGACCCGTCGAGTTCGCCGGCAACAAGAACCCGAACCTTTCATGGTCGGGCGCACCGGAAGCGACGCGGTCATACGTCATCACATGCATCGATCATGACTGCCCGAGCGCTCCTGACGATGTCAACCAGCCAGACAGAGAGGTTCCATCCTCGCTGCCGAGAGTGGACTTCACTCACTGGCTCGTCGCAAACGTACCGGCGGATGTGACCAGCATCGACGAAGGGTCGCACTCCGATGGGGTGACCGCGCGAGGGAAGACCGCTGAGTCCTCTCCAGACGGTGTCCACGGCCTCAACGACTACACATCATGGTTCGCCGGGGATCCCGACCTCGATGGGGAATGGAACGGGTATGACGGAAGCGCACCGCCATGGAACGACTCGATCCCCCATCACTACGAGTTCACCGTGTATGCACTCGATGTTGATGCGCTCGACCTCGCTCCGGGTTTCACGAGGGACGATCTCGCAACGTCGATGGAAGGCCATGTGCTTGACGCCGCCTCGATCACCGGACTCTATGCGTTGAATCCGCGACTTCACTAGCAGCGATGGAGCATTCCGTCATTCAGGGACTCCCCAAAGCGGTCCTCCACGAACACCTCGACGGTGGTCTGCGAATCGAAACGATCCTCGAGATCGCCGACGACGAGGGTTACACGGGACTCCCGGCAAGCGACTCTGAAGCACTTGCGTCCTGGTTCTTCCAGGGTCAGTCCGGTTCGTTGGAGCGCTATCTCGAGGCCTTCACCCACACGACGGCTGTCATGCAGACACCTGATGCGATAGCACGCATCGCATACGAGTCAGCTGAGGACCTCGCGCAAGACGGTGTGGTGTATGCCGAGGTCCGGTACGACCCCGGACTGTCGACAAAGGGGGGCCTACGGAGAGAAGATGTCATCGAAGCGATCCTCGACGGCTTTTCAAGGGCATCTCGCGACACGGGCATCACGATCTATGCGATCGCGACCGCACTGCGAAACCAGACCGATTCTGTCGAAGTCGTCAAAGCAGCCATTCCGTTCCTCGGACAGGGTGTTGTGGCCTTCGATCTTGCGGGACCGGAGAAGGGATTCCCACCAGACATGCATCTCGAGGCTTGCTCGCTCGCACGCGAAAGCGGGCTTGGTCTGACGCTGCATGCTGGAGAAGGTGACGGCTCCCATTCGATCTGGCGGGCGCTTGCATTGTGCGGGTCGCAGCGGATCGGTCACGGCGTGCACATCGTCGACGACACCGATTTCAACGGTTCGGAGATCACGAGGTTGGGGTCGTTTGCGCGCACCGTGCGTGATCACAGAGTGCCACTCGAGGTTGCAATAACCTCGAATCTCCACACGGCCTCGTTCGCAAGTGCGGCAGAGCACCCCTTCGGAGCGCTCTTCGCTCAGGGCTTCAATCTGAGCATCAATACGGATAACCGGCTGATGTCACAGGTGTCCGTGACGGGCGAGTACGCCCTCGCTGCGACCGCGTTCGACCTCGGCGTTCACGATCTCGCTTCGATAACCATAAACGCCCTCGAAGCAGGATTCGGCGATTGGACCCAGCGTGCTGCCCTGATCGAACAGGTGAAGGCGGCCTACAACTGACAGCCGTGAGCCGTCAGCCGTCAGATTCAGCCAGAAGATCACAGAGCACAGCAGTTCTGCATACTATGGCTGAATCTGGCTCAACCGAACAGCTTTCGGTCGATCCAGTCCGTGATGTCTCCGAGGACCTGGGCCGACTCAGGTTCGTTGTGCATCTCGTGGCGAAGTCCAGGGTACACCTTGCGTTCGACGCCGCCAGACACGGCGAGGCCGGCGCTCGCAGATGGTTGAACGAGTTCGTCATCGGCGCCGTGGACGACGAGTGTCTGGATGGTGATCTCGCCATGACGCCCGGCAAGCTTCGCCTGTTCACCGTAGACCGTCTTCCCGAAACGGGTTGTTGCGTTGGTTTCGACGAGTTCGTCGGCGAAGTACGCCTCACCGACCGCGGCATCGCGCGACAACTGGTCGCCCTTGACGCTCGACGGGAAGCTCAGCGTAGGCGCGAGCGTTCCGAGGACGGATGCGGCAATCTTGAGGACGTTGTCGAGGCCGCGTGTCGCAGTCAACGCGGGGGCGGACAGGACCGCGAGATTCGGGTGTGGCTCGATGTCGTTGATCAGATAGCCGGCAGACTGGAGGCCGCCGAGCGAGTGTCCGTAGAGGACCCACGGCCGGCCCGTGCTGGCAGCGGTCAGATCAGCCATCTCGGATATGTCGTTGTAGAACTGGTCGAAGTGTTCGAGGTCGACGCGGGCTCCGCCGCTTCGACCATGGCCGCGGAGGTCGTAGCTGTACACGTTCGCGCCGTGCTCGTTGAAGACCTCTGCAGGACCGGTCCATCGCCCGCAGTGTTCACCGAGTCCGTGGACGATCAGCATGTCGTACCTCGGATCATCGATAGTCCACGATCTGGTGAGCAGCTCGGTACCGTCGCTCGATGTGTACGTTCCTACGGTCTCGGTCATCGCGTTTCCTCCGTGGCGTAGAGCGCTGCTCCGACGATACCGGCATTGTTCCTCAGACGTGCTGGTTGGACGGCGCAGCGGGTGGACAGGTAGGGGGAGAACTCGTCGAACCGTTTCGAGATGCCCCCTCCGATGATGATGCGATCAGGCGAGAACAGCGTCTCGATGTAGGCGAGGTACTCGTTGACTCTCTCGGCCCACCAGTCGATCCGCATACTCTCACGCTTGACGAGCCTGGCCGCTGCGTACGTTTCAGCCTTCCCGCCGTGAAACTCGAGGTGGCCGAGTTCGGTGTTCGGCACGAGCTTTCCATCCTGGATCACAGCCGAACCGATCCCTGTTCCGAATGTCAACAAGATGACGACGCCGGATGCGTCACCTCCGAACCTGGCCTCGGCGAGTCCAGCCGCATCGGCATCGTTGAGGATCGCTGTCGGCAGGCCGAGGGCTTGGGAGAAGCGTTCCCTAGCGTCGAATCCGATCCATGCGTCGTCGATGTTGGCGGCAGTGGCAACGGTGCCATTGAGCACGACCCCGGGGATCGTGACTCCAACGGGTCCACTCCAATTATGGTCGGCAACCAGTTGGACGACAGCCTCGACGACATTGTCTGGTGTCGATGGGTCCGGTGTTGACACGCGGAGGCGGGGCCCCGTGAGGCGACCTTGAACGACGTCCGCAGGAGCACCTTTGATGCCGGATCCCCCGATGTCGATTCCCATGGCCTCGGTGATATCCATGCTCAGCTCCTCTCGATGAATGGGAGCGACGTTATCTCCCCAGCCACAGCGTTTCGGCGGATCTCGACGGTGATGGACTCATCGGCCCCTGGAGGGGGTGAGACGTAGGCCATGGCGATACCGTGCTGGAGCGTCGGAGAGAAGTTCCCTGACGACACGGTTCCTGTCCCGGTATCGGTGGTTACTTGATATCCCTCCCGCGGAATGGCACGGCCCTGTGTGGAGAACGCTACGAGTTTCTTCACAAGGTTTCCCTTCTGGGATTCAAGGGAGCCCTTGCCTACGAACTCGTGGTCCCAGGACACGACCCATCCAAGTCCGGCCTCCAGAGGCGACGTCCCTGCATCGAGATCGTGCCCCCACAGCGGGTATCCCATCTCGAGCCTCAACGTGTCTCGGGCACCGAGGGCGCACTCCTTGGCTCCCCCGGCAACGAGTGCATCCCACAGGATCTGAGCTCCCTCAGCGGCGATGAATATCTCGGCACCCTTCTCCCCTGTGTATCCCGTTCCGGCAGCGGTAACGGCGAACCCGGCGAATGAGCCGGACGCGATCCGGAATCGGCCAGGCATGAAGCCGATCGTACGCTCAACGACGTCAGGGGCGTTCGGTCCCTGCACCGCGAGGAGCACGGAGGAGGAGCGGTTCTCCGCGATCGTAACCGTGCCGGGAGCGGCTGTCTGGAATCGCTCGATGATCCCGTCGAAGTTCGTGCCGTTCGGCATTACCCAGTAGCGCTCGTTCGCGAGCCGCCACACGATGATGTCGTCTTCGACGCCGCCCGCTTCGTTGAGGGCCATCGTGTACTGCGCACGCCCCGGTTCGACCCTGGTGATGTCGTTGCACAGCTGTGACACCAGGAGGTCCGTCGCTCCTTCGCCCTCGACCTCGAATCGACCGAGGTGGGATACGTCGAACACGCCGACGTCTGTGCGCACGGCCTCGTGCTCAGCCAGGACACTGTCATACTGGACCGGCATCGTCCACCCACCGAAGTCGGTGAACCTCGCCCCCGCTTGCTCGTGGACGTGATGCAATGGTGACGTGGGCAATGTGACCTCCGGATTTGTACCGGATAGATGGTAACCCAGCGACAGCGATCAGCGGAAAGCGGAAAACGTTCCCCTCTTATCCGTTGCTTGCTGCACTCCCCAGATCCACTACGTTGGGCGGGCCGGGTACGCGCGTCGGCGTGGCCACATCGATCGATGCGTCGGGTTCCTCGAGGTTGTACTTGACGAGAAGGTGAAGATAGTCTCGCTGGTAGAAGATCTTGCACCGGACATCGGGGCGCACCTCCTTGAGCCTGCGCACCTTTCGGTTCTTCTTCGTGACGAGTTTCTGGCTCATCGTTGTGATCTCGATGTACACATCGTCGTCTGGCAGGTAGAAATCGGGTCGGAAGAACGACACCGGATCGCCGTCGTCGTCCCATTCGAGGGCAAAGGCGGTCGGTTCGTACATCCAGTCGATGCCGTAGAAGTCGAGTAGCCGGGCGAACTCTCTCTCGGAGTTGTGGGCGAACTCCGTTTCGTCTGCCCTTTCGGGCCCGAAGAGGTCGTCGGAAGTCAGTGTCCCGACATCCCGGCGATCTGGGGGTCATCTGATGTGAGCCCGTATTGGTCAGGGAAGAGCTTGTGTATCTCGCCCTGAACCTCGTCGTGGACCGGGCGTACCGCAATGCCGAAGACACCCTGGCCCTTTGCGAGGAGGTCGATCACTTCTTCCGGGCTGGTCGCGGCGTATATCGTCGTCCCGTCGCTCAGAAGCGTGATGTCGCGTTCTCTCCAGTCCTCTCCGACCTCGACTTCGAGTTGCTCGAAGGCGGAGCGAATCTTGTGCAGGCTTGTACCGGCGTCCTTGAGACGCTTGACGACGCGCAGCGTGACGATGTCCTGGAACGTGTACAGACGCTGCGTCCCTGATCCTGTGGCTTCCTGCAACGACGGGCCGAGAAGTCCCGTGCGATCCCAGTAGTCGAGTTGTCTGTAGGTGATGCCGACGACCTTGCACACCTGTGGTGAGCGGAAGCCGAGATTCGTATCGTCGTGAACGGTACCCATGATTATTGCGTCTCCTATGACCCAGAGGTTACACCTTCGTAATTCCGCCCGTTGAACTACGCAGGTGAAAGTTACGGTCGCTGTGTGCGCAAGTCAATGACCTTTGCAACAAACCCGTCTATGTATGGCTTTCCAGGAGCCGCGCAAGCTGGTCGAGTTGGATCTCAGAGCCAATGGCGTAAACGGCGTCGTCGGCGATGAACGGCCGGGTCGGGTCGGGATGTGTGTGGGCGGGCTGGTTGGTACGCGTCGTCGACACGATCATCGCTCCTCCCTGGCGCCGCAGGTCGAGGTCGGTCAGGGATCTCCCGATGACCGCGGAGTCGGGATCGACGACGAATCGCCTGACCTGGAACTCGGAGGAAGGGTCCCGCAGGAGCGAGTCGACGAACTCACCGAGTCCGGGATGCGTCGCATATTCGGCGATCCTGAGCCCACCGACGAGTTCGGGAGTGACGACACCTCGCGCTCCCGCCAGCTTGAGTTTCTTTTCAGTCTGCTTGTCGATAGCGCGTGCGAAGACGGGAATCTCTTTGTGTAGCGCATGCGCAGAGAGCGTGATCACCAGGTTGTCGCTCGACGACGCCACACAGGCGACGAGCGAGCGAGCTTCGCGGATGCGGGCTTCCAGCAGAATCTCGTTTCTCGTAGCGTCACCTTCGAGGACGAGGAAGCCGTCTGCGATCGCTTGCTGGATGCCATCGTCGTCATCCTCTATGACGACGACAGGAACCCCCTGGCGCTTGATGGCGGCAGCGGCCGTTGAACCGACCCTTCCATACCCGCACACGATGACGTGGTTCGTCACTTTCGAAATAACTTTGAGCATCCTGCGTTGCCTCCGGTGGTCAGACCCGATCACGATCGAGAAGCCGTACTCCATCACAGCGGTTCCCGTGTAGATCGCAGCTCCCATGCCGGACAGCAGCACGATCACGATCCACAGTTTCGTCGCTGGCGTCAGATCTCCAATGGGGTTCCCGAACCCCAGCGTCGTGATCGTGATGACCGTGACGTATGCGGCATCGCCGATGCTGAGCCCGGTGATGAAGAGGAACCCGATCGTGCCGATGACGATCACGCCGGCCAGTGCGACGAACCCTGCTTTCAGGTTGCTCGGCAGCTTCACTGGCGTGAGCCATGCTCGAAGTCTTCTGGCTCGATTCTGTCGAGGAACTCTTTGAACTTGGCGATCTCGTCTTCGTCCTGCTCATCATGGATGTGTACGCCTGCTTCGTCGAGGAGGTCGCGAGATGCGAACACGGGTGCATCGGTCCGTACCGCGATGGCAACAGCGTCAGATGGCCTCGACGAGATCGTGTGGACGTCCTCACCAACTTTCAGTCGCAGATCAGCGTAGAAGGTTCCTCCGCGTAACTCCGTCACGACGACCTCGCTGACGCGGGCTCCAAGTTCCTCGATGAGGGAGGTAACGAGGTCATGGGTGAGCGGTCGTGCCGGACGAACCCCGTCGTGGGCAAGGGCGATCGCCGTCGCCTCGGGTGTGTTGATCCAGATAGGCAGATACCGGTCACCATCGTGTTCGCGCAGCAGCAGGATCGGGGTGTTCGTCGGCAGTTCGATTCGGATGCCAACAAGATCCATCGGAACCGGGTCTGTCATGGCCCTACCCTATCACCAGATGACTGCCTGGGCGTCGTCCGGCCACGTTTCCAACGTCAAACGTGCCGGGACTTCGGGCGTGCCGACGCAAGAATCGGTGCTAGCTGAAGACGAGGTTCTCGAACTCTTCGGGGTGCTGAGCGAGAACGCCGATATCGAGCGCGGCCCAGATGGAGTTCAGGTTCCGATAGCGGCCCCGCCAGTCCATCCCGTAGCCGAGGAGGTACTCATCGCCAACCTCGAATCCGCGATACTCGAGTGGTACATCGACGATCCTGCGTGGCGCCTTGTCGATCAGCGTGACCGTGTGGAGCGAACGCACACCACGTGCGAGCATCATCCTGCGAATGGTGGCGAGTGTGAGCCCCGTGTCGACGATCTCGAGGACGAGGAGCACGTTCCTGTCATCGAGGGGGATCGAAACGTCCATGGCAACGGATACCCTTCCGTCCCTTCCGAACCGTGTCAGCGACAGGAAGTCGGTCGTGTAGGTGTACGGGAGTTGGTCCATCAGGTCCTTGAGGAAGATGACCGAACCCTTCAGGACAGCGACGACGACAACGTCATCATCGGGGAGATCACGGGTGATGTCAGATGCGAGTTCCCGTACTCGCCTCGCAATCGTGTCACTGGTGATGACCTCTGTGAACGCGTCGCTCACCCCTGGCCGCCGATTATCTCGGGTATCGCTTCCCGGATCCATCTACCGATGATCGCCGCCTTTGGGAGGTCCTCGAGCGACGACGTGTTCCAGCGCCCGTCGTCGAGCGGGGTCATCGCTGACAGACGCAGCTCGTGGCCTTCAGAGACCTCGGGGACGCCAGTGGTCGCTCCCCCACCCTCCTGGGAGTAGAGCGGGCGGAGCCAGCGGTCGTTGACCGAGTACGTGCTGTAAGCCCAGTCCACGATCTCTCGCGTGTCGGAGAAGTGGTCTTCAGAGCCCATGACGACGCTGTAGATCGTGCGCCCGCCCTGTTCGGTCACACCGAGGAGGACCTTGTCCGCCCACGGCGTATCCCCCGTCTTGAGGCCGAGCGTTCCGGGGTACGCACCAAGCAACTTGT
>JBDLIR010000050.1:0-9650 GCA_039714815.1 Actinomycetota bacterium
TCGTCGAGGTCCCCGTGCTGCGGAAGGATTTCACCCTCGACCCCGCCCAGATCTGGGAGGCCCGCGCCGCAGGGGCAGACGCCGTCCTCCTCATCGTCGCTGCCCTCTCCGACCTGCTTCTGTCAGAGTTGATCGGTGTCGCCACCGAAGTCGGCGTAGACGCCATCGTCGAAGCTCACACGGCAAGCGAGGTCCGCACCGCGGTCGCTGCTGGGGCACAGATCGTCGGAGTGAACAACCGGGATCTCGCAACGTTCATCACTGATCTATCGGTCGCTGAGTCTGTGGCGGGGCTGCTCCCAACCGGGGTCGTCACGATCGCTGAGTCTGGCGTATCGGACGTCGTTGGCGCCCGTCGCATGCGTGACGCAGGCTATGACGCCATCCTGGTGGGTGAAGCCCTTGTGCGATCCGACGACCCTGCGTCGCTCGTTGCCGCGCTTAAGGGGGATCGATGACCTGGGTGAAGGTATGCGGGATCACCGACACGACTGCCCTTGACGCTGTGGTCGAGGGTGGTGCGGATGCCGCTGGGTTCGTGCTCGTTGAAAGCTCACCGCGACATCTGACGGTCGAACGGGCGGCGTGGCTGATGGATGGCGTGCCACTTGCGCGTTTCATCGTTGTCGTGGACATGACCGTCGAAGAGGCGCTCATGGCCGCAGAGGCGACAGGGGCTGACGGGATACAGGCACACGGACTCCACGCGAAGGAGGTCGCTGCGGTCGCTCTCGAAACGGGTTACCTCTCCCTCTACCCGGTCCGTGTCGGCGCTATGGGCCTGTCAGAGAGCCTCAGAAACATCGAGCCGGGAGCGATGCCGCTCCTCGATACCTACTCACCGGCCGACCACGGCGGAACCGGTGTCTCGTTCGACTGGTCCCTCATCGATGATCCCGGCCGGCCGTTCGTCCTCGCGGGAGGTCTCGGGCCTGACAACGTCGCCGGGGCCATCGCTACCGTTGCGCCGTTCGGTGTCGACGCGTCGAGCAAGCTCGAGTCGACGAGAGGCATCAAGGACCCGGCAATGATCAAAGACTTCATCCAGGAGGCGAAACGATCGTGAGACTCGCGAAACCAGATGAGCGGGGCAGGTTCGGTGATTTCGGAGGCATGTTCGCCCCCGAAACGCTCATGCCCGCTCTCAAGGAACTCGAAGCGGCGTTCATCGACGCAGCCGCCGATCCGGTGTTCCACGACGAGCTTGCGATGTTGCTGTCGACCTACGTCGGGCGTCCAACGCCGGTGTACCACGCACAGCGGATGTCATCCGAACTCGGATGCAACCTCTACCTCAAACGCGAGGATCTCGCCCACACGGGTGCCCACAAGATCAACAACACCGTCGCACAGGGCCTCTTGACCAAACGGATGGGGAAGAAGCGGGTCATCGCTGAGACAGGTGCCGGCCAGCACGGCGTCGCGACCGCAACGGCCTGTGCGCTCTTCGGTCTCGACTGTGTCGTGTACATGGGGGAGAAGGACATCGAGCGCCAGGCACTCAATGTGTACCGCATGAAGCTCCTCGGTACCGAAGTCATCCCCGTGGCATCCGGCACCGGCACGCTCAAGGATGCAGTGTCCGCGGCGTTGCGGGATTGGGTCGCGTCCGTCGAAACGACGCACTACATCATCGGGAGCGTCGTCGGGCCGCACCCGTTCCCGTGGATGGTCCGTGAGTTCCAGAAGGTGATCGGCGAAGAACTCCAACAGCAACTCGACGGCGGCCCGGGGGCGCCGACGCCTGATGTCATCGTCGCCCCGGTCGGTGGCGGTTCGAACGCGATGGGGATCTTCTACCCGTACGCCGGAGACGATGGTGTGCGACTGGTGGGTATCGAGGCTGCAGGGCTCGGCATCTCGTCGGGGAAACACGGTGCGTCGCTGGGTGTTGGGTCTCCAGGCGTCCTCCACGGCGCGATGACGTACATGCTTCAGGATGACTTCGGCCAGGTACTCGAGGCGCACTCGATCTCGGCAGGCCTCGACTATCCCGGTGTCGGGCCAGAGCATGCGTACTTCAAGGATGATGGGCTCGTCGAGTACCACAACGTGACGGACGACGACGCTGTCGCGGCGTTCCACAAGCTCTCCCGGGTCGAGGGGATCATCCCTGCACTCGAATCTGCTCACGGGCTTGCGTGGATCGTCGCCAATGCGGATCAGCTCCGCGGTCAAACAGTGGTGTTGAACCTCTCCGGCCGTGGAGACAAGGACGTTCAGCAAGTGGCAGCGTTGTATGGGTGACACGGGCGTGAACCAACTGGAGGCGATGTTCCAGCAGGCGAGCGAGAATGGACGTGCTGTCCTGCTGCCATACCTGACTGCGGGCATCCCCGACTTCGACTCCTCAGTGGCGATCTTCGAAGCGATGTCCGATGCGGGCGCCGACGGCTTCGAGGTCGGGATTCCCTACGCAGACCCGCTGATGGACGGCCCCGTGATCATGGCAGCAGGCGAGCACGCACTCGAGCATGGAGTGACCGTCGACGTTGCGTTCCAGGTGGTGTCCGCGGTCGTCGAGCGCACAGGCAAGCCTGTCATCGCGATGACGTACGTGAACCCTGTGCTGCGCCACGGTATCGATGCGTTCTTTGGGAAAGCCGCAGATGCGGGTGCCGCCGGGGTGATCATCGCTGACCTCCCCGCAGACGAAGCTGCCCCGTTCAAAGCGGCCGCCACGAAGGCCGGCCTCGGCCTCGTGCTCTTCGCAGCTCCGACAACGGATGACGAACGACTCGACCGCGTGCTCGCCGGCGACCCGGCATTCGTCTACGGCGTTGCCGAGATCGGTGTCACGGGCGAACGCTCGGAGGCGTCGTCGAACACCGCGGCCCTTGCAGCCAGGATCCGTTCCCGCTCGGACGTCCCGATCGTTTTCGGTGTGGGCATCTCGACGCCAGACCATGTCGCCAAAGTCTCCGAGGTCGCAGACGGCGTCATCGTGGGAACGGCGGTCGTGCGCAGGGTCATGGACGCAGCTTCAGGTGAGGAAGCCGCAGAGACACTTGCAGCCTTCGTCGAGGAACTCGCGTCCGCAACACAGCGCTAACCCGTTCTGGCGTCCGGAGCGTCCAGATACGGACGCAGCGGACGCCAGAAGCGGTGTTGACGGTGAAGAAACGTATCATCAACGTTCGAGCCGGGATGGCGGAATGGTAGACGCGGCGGACTCAAAATCCGCTGAGTGAAAGCTCGTGGGGGTTCGAGTCCCCCTCCCGGTACGAAGCTGAGGCGCCCGACGGAAACGAGTTGAGGAGCCCCCTTTCAGGGGTGGCCCCTCAACTTGCGCTTCGATTTCAGGGTTATCCGCTGCCATCCAAACTGAGGACGAAGAGTCCGCCGGAGAGGTCACTCGCCAGGACCAGGCCCTCGTGGACATAGACGCCCCAGAAGAACCCGTCGCTCGTATCCGCTGAATCGGGAATGAACGCGGCGACTTCACGAGGTGCGGTGGGTTGCGAGAAGTCCACGACCCGTATTCCCTCGAAGTACCACGAGAGATAAGCGCGGTTCCCCTGGACGACAATATTGTGCATCGTGGCCGGATCGGGGTCGCTACCCAACGAGCCGGGCGTGGCGAAAGCGCCGATCTCGTACGGATTGCTCGTGTCGCTCGTGTCGAAGACTCGCAAGAAACCCCACGGGCCTGGTGCGAAGTCCTCGTCACCGACCAGGACGAGGTTGCCCCCTCGTGCCGGTACGGCCACGTGGGCGTTGCCCTCGTCGTTGCCGAAGGTCGGTGGTTCGTCGCCTCGGCCGAGGAGTGTCGGATCTGTTGGCTCGGAGATGTCGAGCAAGATCAATCCGGCGTCCCAGTAGGACAGATAGGCGGTGTTACCGTCCGTACTCGCCCACACGTCGTGGAGTAGGACGCCTGGGAACGAATCGCCGCGACATAGTTCCGGTGTCCCAGGAGGCGGAGTGCAGTCCGATCCGGCGGGCAATGAGGGATCACCGGCGAAGAAGGGTGACCCGAATGCTATGCCGCCGTCCTTTCCTGCGCCCCAGTCGGCAACCTGTGCCGGATTTGTCGGGTCCGTGATGTCCATGACCACGAAGTCGCCGAAGCCATCGAATACTTCAGCGAACGGAACGGCCGCCAATACATAGGCGCGGCTTCCCTTCTGGTACAAGTAGGTGTTGTGAACATGCCCTGGTCCGCCCTCGCTGAGGAGCAGCGGGTTCGTCGGGTCGGTGACGTCGTATAGCTGCAGACCTTCGTCGCAGCCGTCGTTGCCAACGACCAGCAGATCGCCCTGGAAAGCCTTGGTGTTGATTCTCTCTGCCTTGACGTCCTGAGGAGAACAACCGTCAGGCGCACCCAGTTCCTCGACCACCTGTGGATCGGTGGGATCAGAGATGTCGACTACTTTCACAGTTGTGCCGGGTCCGAATCCGCCCACGTACGCGAAGTCTCCCAGAGCCCAGACGTCGCTGGTTTGGAAGGATGGCAATTCTACGAAACCGATCTGCGACAGGTTCTGCTCCAAGGGAGCCCGGTGCTCGCCGCCCTGGCTCTGCGTCACCGCAAGGGTTTTGGCGTGTAGGTCGATGTCCGGTCGTTCAGGTGGATCAACTGCGGTGGCGGTCACCGGCAAGGCCAGCAAACCTCCCAGCGCGAGCAGAACGACAGCCAGGGACAGTTTGCGAACATTCATAGTGATCCCCCTAGAAAGCGCCGGCGGACGGTTGGATCGGCCGCCGTATGATGTTGGCCCCTTGAACTCTACGCACCGGGATCTACGGGTGTGGGTACTTTCTTGCCAGCCGCGGGGCCCAGCCGGCATGCAACGGTGATGCCGTTTGGATACAATCAGCGACCTTCAACTGCTCGTGGCCCGGAGCAGCGACCGTGTCGTGCCTGACACAGCATCTGTCGAAGCAGCCCTCGACGGTGGGGATACATCGTTATTCGTTTCCCGTCTTTCGTTCTCGGTCTACCGTTACGACTCATGACAGGGCAGGCCGGATGACACAACTCGACAAGATCAAGGGGATGAGCGTTCAGATCGCTGCGGTCGACGCCGACCTCGACCAGGCGGTGGCGGAACTCGACATGTTGAAACACCTCTCCGATGACGCAGAACGCGACGCACTCGTGAGCGACGGTTGGGACGACAAGGTCGATGCGAAGAACGCCAAGCGTGATGTTGCAAGGTGCGAGAAGCGTATCAAAGGCCTCGAGAGGGATCGAGCGAAATTGGTGAAGCGCCGCGCGGATATGATCGACAGGTTGGCTGCTCAATAGCCGGTACTGTTGTCCCGATGCCGAAACTTGCACTCCTCGACGGGCACTCCCTTGCATACCGGGCTTTCTACGCCCTCCCGCCCGACCTCGCCACACCCTCGGGGCAGGTGACGAACGCCGTTTTCGGGTTCACCTCGATGCTGATCAAGCTGCTCGACGACGAGAAGCCCGATGCCATCGCCGTTGCCTGGGACCGCAAGGAGCCGACGTTCCGCAACGAGCTGTACCCGGAGTACAAGGCGACCCGCACATCTGCTCCTGACATCTTCCGTAGCCAGATTCCCCTCATCGAGGAGGTTCTCGATGCCATGGAGATGCCCCAGGTATCGGTCGCAGGTTTCGAAGCTGACGACATCATCGCAACCCTTGCAAAGCAGGGGAGAGGGCTTGGCTACGACGTTGTCGTCGTGACCGGCGACAGGGACGCATTCCAGCTCTCAGCAGATGACCTCACCATCCTGTACACGCTGAGAGGGATCAGCGACACCGTCCACGCAACCCCGAAGTGGCTCAATGAGAGATATGGCGTCACGCCCGGCCGCTATGTCGAGTACGCCGCCCTTCGAGGAGACTCGTCAGACAACCTCCCTGGTGTCCCTGGCGTGGGAGAGAAGACGGCTGCGAAGCTGATCAACGCCTACGACAGCCTCGAATCGCTCTACGAGGACCTTGAGTCCCAGACGCCGAAGCTCAGGGAGAACCTCGAAGCCTCCCGTGAGCAGGTGTTCTTGAACCGAACGATGATGACGATGCTCGACGACGTCCCGACCGGCGACATCGACCCCGACGCACTCGTCATCGAACCGTTCAACAGGGACGCTGTGCGCACCCTGTTCGACGAACTAGCGTTTGCGAGCCTGTGGAAACGCCTCGAAGGCCTCGGAGGGGTCGGCGAGGCCGAGAGCGATCAGATGGACGTCGATGTCATCACAGCGACCACGACCAAGCGCGCTGCCGAGGCGTTCGCCGGCCCCTCCGTTGCAGTGGAGGCCGTCTGGGCAGGTGACGAACTGGCAGGCGTTGTCTGTGCAGGGACGCCGGCTGTGTTCGTTCCCCTCGACCTCGCATCTGAGGTCCTGGATCGGGGCGGTGAGTCGGTCCACATCGTCGGCCATGGCACGAAACCGCTGCTCGTAGCGCTCCTCGAAGCCGAGATCGAGCCCCCGACGGTGGACTTCGACACGATGATCGCCGCCTATGTGATCAATCCCGCCCAGCGAGCGCCATCACTCGAAGACCTCGCGTTCAAGGAGCTGGGAATCAACGTCGCGGGAGAAACCGAATCCGCAGGTGCAGAGTCTCAGGCTGCGTTCTCGTTCGAGGAGCCATCCCTCGATCTCGATGGGCCGGCCAGACGCGCTGTCGCCGTTGGCATGATGGCGGATCCGCTGCGCGAGCAACTCGACGCACGGGGCGGCTCGGGCCTCTTCTCCGAGATCGAGGTTCCGCTCATCGCGATCCTCGCAGGCATGGAGCATGCAGGTGTCGGCCTCGACACGGAGTTCCTCGCCGAATTCCGCATCGATCTCAACGCACGCATCGCAGCGCTCCAGATCGCGATCCACGAACATGCGGGAAGACAGTTCAACATCAACTCGACACTGCAACTGCGCAGTGTGCTGTTCGACGAACTCGGTCTTCCTGTGAGCAAGAAGACGCCCAAGGGTGCACCGTCGACCGACGCCTCAGTGCTCGAGAAGCTCGCAAGCCAGCATGAGATCGTCGCTGACCTGTTGAAGTTTCGGGAACTCGACAAACTCCGCTCGACATACGTCGATTCGCTGTTGAACCTCGTTGATGACGATGGACGGGTTCGAGGCCGTTTCAACCAGACAGGGGCAGCGACGGGCCGCCTGTCGATGGAACGCCCGAACCTGCAGAACATCCCTGCACGAACCACCGAAGGCCAAGCGATCCGAAAGGCGTTCGTCGCTGAACCAGGGAGCACGTTCCTCGTGGCGGACTACTCCCAGATCGAATTGCGGATCCTGGCCCATCTCTCCCTCGATGCAGGCCTGATCGATGCCTTCCACAACGACATCGACATCCACGCAGCCACGGCAGCAAGGGTGAACGATGTCCCCCTCGAAGATGTGACCGATGCGATGCGCCGAACATCGAAGATGATCAACTTCGGGTTGCTCTACGGCATGGAGGCGTACGGGCTTGCACAACGCCTCGACATCTCGCGTTCTGAGGCCCAGGATCACATCGATACCTATTTCGAGCAGTTCCCTGATGTTCGCGCCTACATGAGCGGGATCGTCGACCAGGCCCGCGACACCGGGTACACCACCACCATCTTGGGAAGGCGCCGCTATCTGCCTGAGCTCAACTCGTCACGCACCCGCGACAGGCAGATGGGGGAGCGCATGGCCCTCAATGCGCCGATCCAGGGTTCAGCCGCAGACATCATCAAGAAGGCGATGATCGACCTCGACACGGAACTCGACGACGCGGGCCACACCGCCCGCATGCTCCTCCAGATCCACGATGAGCTCGTCCTCGAGGTTCCAGACGATGAACTCGACGCTGTGCGGGACCTCACTGTCGCCACGATGCAGAGCGTTGCGCAGCTTCGTGTCCCCCTCAAAGTGTCGTACGGGATCGGTTCGACACTCGCCGACGCGGGGCATTGAATCGCTCGCTTCGCTCGCGGACCCGCTCGCAGGGCATGCCAGATGTCAGATGTCAGATGTCAGATGTCAGATGTCAGATGCCGGATGTCAGATGTCAGGACCGTGCACCGTGGACCGTGAACGGATTCTGTCATTCCTGTTGCGCGTTGAGTCTGTGGCGCGATACCATAGCTGCGCCTAGCAGGGCGCCGTTGGCGCGCTCGCAGGCATGAATTGTCATCAAGGAGACCAACCCCTACATGCCCACCGAAAACGACCAGGTCGTCGCTGAAGCCAGCGAAGAGACCACCGAGACCACCCCCGCTATCGAACCTCAGACCGAGGATGCAGTAGCGGAGACAGCCACAGAGGCTGTCGAGGTGGAGGAAACAAAGCCCGAAACGATCGAAGAACCTGCACCTGAGGTAGCTCCGGCAGTCGAGGCCGTCGCACCGGCAGCTGAAGCCGTCGCACCGGCAGCCGAGGCCGTCGCGGAACCAGCTACCGAGACCGTGGTAGCAGCGACCGACGACTCTGAGGCTGTGACCGTGACGCCCGCACCACGGGGCGATCGGCCGGCGATCAGTGCGCCCAAGAACATCGGCGACGTGCCAGACGACATGTCCGCTGAGGACTTCGCTGCCGCTGTCGAGCAGACAGTCTTCGAATTCAAAGAAGGCGACATCGTCGTTGGCAGGGTTGTCAGAGTCGACCCTGATGAGGTTCTCGTCGACATCGGATACAAGTCAGAGGGCGTCATTCCTCCTCACGAGCTCTCCGTTCGGAACAACTCGAACCCTGCGGATGTCGTGTCGATCGGCGAAGAGATCGAAACACTCGTACTCCAGAAGGAAGACGACCAGGGCCGTCTCGTGCTCTCGAAGAAGCGTGCCCAGTACGAGCGTGCGTGGGGCCGTATCGAGCGGATCATGAACGAAGGCGGGACCGTCACAGGTCGCGTCATCGAGGTCGTCAAGGGCGGCCTCATCGTCGACATCGGCCTGAGGGGCTTCCTGCCGGCATCGCTTGTCGACCTGCGCCGTGTCCGTGACCTCCAGCCGTTCGTCGGGGAACCGATCGAGGCGAAGGTGATCGAACTCGACCGCAACCGCAACAACGTCGTGCTGTCACGCCGGGCGTACCTTGAAGAGGAACAGGCAGAGCAGCGTCATGCGTTCCTCGCAGACCTCAAAGAGGGCGATATCCGCTCAGGTGTCGTTTCGAGCGTCGTCAACTTCGGTGCGTTCGTCGACCTTGGCGGTATGGACGGGCTCGTTCACGTCTCCGAGCTGTCATGGCGCCACGTCAACCATCCGGGTGAGATCGTCACGGTCGGTGATCAGGTGAAGGTGAAGGTCCTCGAGGTCGATTACGGCCGTGAGCGGATCTCTCTGTCTGTCCGCCAGACAGCTGAGGACCCATGGGAGACTTTCGCCCGTTCAACCGGGATCGGCGACGTCGCAGACGGAAAGGTCACCAAGACCGTTCCCTTCGGTGCTTTCGTGTCCGTCGGTGAAGGTGTTGAAGGCCTCGTTCACGTGTCTGAGATCGCCATGCACCACGTCGAGAGCCCTGAACTCGAACTTTCCATCGGCCAGGACGTCAAGGTGAAGGTCACCGAGATCGACACCGATCGGCGCAGGGTCAGCCTCTCCATCAAACAGGCGTTGCCTGACTGGGAAGAGCGCTCGACCTGGAGCGAACGCAAGCCGGCCGGTGCTGGAGGTGGCGCACCTCGCCGCCGCGAATTCCAGCGTGAAGACGAGACGCCTGATGAGCCG
>JBDLIR010000051.1:0-9633 GCA_039714815.1 Actinomycetota bacterium
TGGCGCGGAGTCACTTCTCCGACGTCTCCTATGACCGTCAGGTCGACATCGCAGGTTCACTCGCCACCGAAGTCCTCCCCCACGCTCCAACCGACTAGCTGCGCTCACCGCTTCTTGCGTCCGTTGCGTCCATATGCGGACGCAACGGACGCCTGAAGCAGAGGAGGGTCGGGGTTACACAGCGTCGACGGCGGAGAGGACCCATGCGATACCGTCGGTGGGGTCCTCGATCCCGAGGTGGAGGTTCCATCCCCCGACCCGGTCCCCTGGATCCCACAGCACCCACCTGAGCTCAGCGGCTTCACGGCCGAACCCGTCGAGGTCCTCTGGCACCTCGTCGTATCCGAGAACCTCGAGGATCACCCACCAGGCAGCCGCACGCCCCCTCGGCGTTCCTCTGCGCCTGCCGTGCGCTCCCCCGCTCGCACCGGCCCACACCATCGCCTCGAGCGCCGTCGACACATCGACCTCTGCCGCCCGTACACGATGCGGCCCCAGCGCCCTGATCGCTTCTTCGACCGTTCCCTTGACCGTGACGGCCTCTGCATGCCCGAGTGAGTCCTCCCACCAGGGTCCCACGAGTTCCATGAGCATGTCACAGACCCGGTCGTCGGCGTCACGGTCAGCGGCATCGGGAAGTTCGATCCACTCCATGGACAGATCGAAGATGTCGTCAGGGAACGTCGCCCGATCCGATTGGTAGTCCGCAATGGGATAGGCCGGCTCCCACGGTTGCTGCGCAGCCGGGATCTCGAGAACTCGTTCGTCGATGCTCGCCTCATCGACAGCTTCACCGCGGATGGAGCGCTCGTGGGCGATCATCGCACGCACTGTCGGCACCGTGACGTGCAGGCTCAGGTCCTCCCACGTGTGAGTCGATGCGGCGACCTCCCACAGAGGCCCGAGGGCGAACCTTCCACGGCCGTCAGACATGACGGTCCCCGCCATCTCGGTGGGAGCCTCGAGCGCCATGCGGTACTCGGCGAACTGGGCGATCGCCCACACCTGCTTCCCCCGCCCGACCGCCTCGTTGCAGCGGTCGCGGATGACGATCAACTCATCCCACTCACGGCTTGCACATACGCCGTCGACATAGCGTGTCAGCCCGGCGAGGTCGGAACCTTCGATGAGGTCCTGAAGGGTGTCGGTGGTGGTCTCGTCGGCTGTCACACCCGAACACTACCGCCGCTTCACCCCGTTGCCGGCTCGGCGCAGCCGGTAACCTCGATCTGGATCGTGCTGATGGCAAGGTAGCCAAGAGCCTGCACTGCGTGTTGCCTTGATATCGCCACGCACACGGTTGCGTCGTCCACCTCGATCGAAGCCTCCGATGCGGAAACGCCAGACAGCGTCAGCGTCGCGCTCGCTTCCTCAACTGCATCTCGAGAGTTGAGCACGGTCGACCCCTCATGAAGCGACCCGACATCGATCATCGCCGCTCCCGCTTCTGCTGCGGTGTCGGCGATCGACGCGGTGTCTCGATACGCAACACCAAGCAGGCCGATCTCGACAGCCAGCGTCACCAGGACGAACGAGACGAACAGCAGGCCTCCGAAAGCAGGGAGCATCGAACCCGTCTCATCTCTCACCGGTCACTCCTGTACGGGCTCACGGGAACGTCGAACGTTGCGACGACCTCCCGACCGATCTCGATCCCCCCAACACCGATGAGTGTGACCCTTGCCCTGGCGGTCGCACTCGCCACACCGGCGTCGACCGCGGTTTCAACAGATACGCCCTCGCTGCCTCCTTGCCATTGAGTCCCGTGACGGGCAACCCACGACGCGCTATCCCGTGCTGCCGTCGTCACGGCGGCATTGGCATCGATCACCCTTGCGATCGTCGTTAGCACAGGCAGGACGACGAGGATGACGGCGAACCCCAACACGATCATCTCAAGCAGCGCTGTGCCGCGTTCGGCTCTCATGGCGGCACCACATTCGCATGGGAGCGCTCGAGCGTGAACTGGACGGGAACCAGGTCCGGGCCCGGCGGTGTCCACTTGAACGTCGCCCGAATCGTGACGTCCTGGGCCGATCGCGCGATGTCCGTGTCCAGGATCTCGATCCCGGGGACCACCGCCCGGATCTCCGTTCCGAGCCTTGATTCTTCAGCGCTGACATCACTGTTCGGCAGTGCTGCTCTGCGTGCTGCCGCCTCCATCGATGCGGACACCGCAGACCTCGCGATGACGAGGAACCCCAACTGGACGACCACCGCGATGAGCAGGAAGAACACACCCATCGCGACGATCCCCTCAAGGGTCGTCGACCCGTCGCTCAGCCGAAGAAGCCGTTGAACTGGCCCGCCACGCTGCTCCAAACATCGCCAGCCGTTGCGCGTACCTCCGGCAACAGCAGGGCGATCACGAGTACGGCGATCGTCGCCAGCCCGAGCCATTCCACGGTCGTGGCTCCTCGTTCGTCTTTCCACATAGGTGATCCCTCCTTCGGATCGGTGGTTCATGGCGCACCGGATAGGGCACGCAATCCCAGAAGCGTCGGGTAGAGCAAGAACAGCAGGGCGGTCGGAACCATCAAGGCAAGGACCGGCCCGTAGCTCGTGATCGCCCGCTTTCCGCCTTCAGATGTCAGGTCGCTTGCGATCGATGAACGGAAGTCCACAGCCAGTTCGCTGAGCGAAGCTGAGAGCCTCCCTCCCGAGCCGTGTGCCTGGATGAGTACTTCGTAGAGCCTCTCGGCATCGGGGTGGGCGGTCGATCGCTTGCTCTGCGCCAGCGACTCGGCGAGGCCCTCACCGGCTCGGAGCCTCTCGAGCGCGGCTGCGAACTCGGCGGCCGCGACACCCGTGGTCTGGGTAGCGACCGACGACAGCGCAGAGGAGACCGATTCGCCGGCAACGGCATGGAGTGCGATCGCATCTGCGACGACCGGGAGTTCATGGCGTAACCGCAGTGCCCTGCGCTGTCTGAGGGAGGTCCGTCTCGATGACCAGACCAGCCATCCGCCTGCACCACCCAGGATCCCGAGAGCGGGGGCGGATCTCCCTGCCCCTGACAGGAACAGGTCACCCTGGGCGAGGAGGAGCCCCACCACTGCACCGCCGAGGATCCATGGGATGAACCCAAGGTCCTTTGGCTCGGGGGTTGGTGCGGGCTCCTCCACAGCTGGTGCCACCAGATAGTCGTGAACGGCGACCGTCAGCGACGACGGTCGGACCCTCGTCACGAGAGCGAACACCGCAGCCGAAGCAGCGATCGCAGCGAGCCACGTCATCGGAACAACCTCGGGGGTTCAGAGAGCCGGGCGGAACGCCTGGCGAGCAGCCAGCCCGACACCGTTGCGACGAAACCGATCCCGACTACGGCCGCACCCTCTGGCGTGTCGAAGGCGTATGACGCTTGCGGGTTCGTCGCGATCGAAAGCACCAGGAGCGCCCAGGGTGCGACGAGGGCAACACCGGCGGTCCACCGCTGTTCGGTGAGTGCAGCGTCGTGCGCCCTGCGCAGGCGAAGATCGTCGGCGACCGACTCCTGGAGCGATGACAGGACATCGCCGACCCGATGCCCGCCGACCCGGTTCGCTACCACGAGCGTCGCGAGAACCCTGTCCGAAACCGGATCGTCGAGAGCCCGTCGCATCCCCTCGAGGGCAGGAGCGAACCCTCCGCCGAAGGCGACCTCGGCACGGATCTCGTCGGCGAACAAGCCCAGCGGACCTCCGACCCTGCGGCATGCGTCGATGAGCGCATCGGGCAGCGTGAGCCCTGCGCTGATACTCGCCCGCATGTGGGCGAGTGCATCCGGCCACAGCTCCATCTGCGCCCTCATCGCAGCCTTCGCCCTCCCATGTTCGATGGCGACGGGGACCGATGCAGTGAGGACGCCAAGGGCAACCGCCGGCACGACAGTTCCGAGGAACCCGTACATCACGAAGGCTGTGCCGAGCGATACGACGACACCGATGGCAAGCGACCTCAGCGAAACCGTGACACGCACACGAAATGTCGGTGTGCGCGATGTGACGAGCACCCAGGCCGATGATGCAGCAAGTATCACGGCGACTCCCCTCATGTCACGCCTTCCACGAGCCTGGTGTCTCTGGCCCCTGCCCGACCCAGCTGAGCGCACCATCGCGCATGGCGTACAGAGGTGAGACGGTGAACACATCCGCATCGAGTTGCTCAGGTACGGCGAGGATCTCGTGAATTCGACGCCCTTCGCTGGTTCGTTTCAAGTAGACGACGAGATCAACGACCGATGCGATAGTCCTCCTCAGGAAGGTCACGGCGATGTTGTCTCCGGCGAGGACGCCGTATGACACGAGCTTTTCGAGGGCGTCACTCGCCGAGTTGGCGTGGATCGTTGCGAGTCCGGAGCAGCCTGCGTTGAGTGCAAGCAGCATGTCGAGGGCTTCGGGACCCCTCACCTCGCCGACGACGATCCGATCCGGGCGTTGACGCAACGCTTCTCGAACGAGGTCCCTCAAAGTGATCTCCGCACCGCCATCGAGGCCGGCGTCCCTGGTCTGCATCTGGGTGAGGTCGGGAAGGTCGACGTCGATCTCGAATACTTCCTCACAGGTCACGACGCGCTTCGCCGGCAGGACCTCCTTGAGGAGACAGTTGACGAGGGTCGTCTTCCCTGCCCCAGGGGCGCCTGCCACGAGGATGGTGGCATCGGCTGTCACTGCGTCTCTCAGCATCGAAGCGGATTGGCGTGTCAGCGTCCCTCTTTCGACGAGGTCCGTGAGGTCGGCAGCGGTGACGACGAACTTGCGGATCTGGATGTTCATGCGATCGGGATGTGTGACGGGCGGGCCCGTGATGTGCACGCGGCTACCGTCGGGAAGCTGAGCGGAGACGATCGGATTTGCGATGTCGACCCGCCGGCCGGTGCCCGCAAGCAACTGATCGGCGATCCTGCGCACGGTCGAGGCGTCGACGACGACGTTCACGAGTTCTTTCACGCCGTTGCGCACGATGAACGTTCGCTCACCACCGATCACGATGATCTCTTCGATGAGCGGATCATCGAGAAGGTCGCCGAGGTACCCGTACCTCGTGGGCGCAGGCATGACGGTCATTGGACACCGACTCCCGCCATCGCCTTACACAGCCTGCGGTGGGGACGCCTTGCGGACATCGTTGCCTGTCGCACCTTCTGATGGTCAGGGATGATCGCTACCGGTTCGAGACCCGTCCACCGCTTGACGGCTTGCACCGCGTCAGCTGCCCCTCGTGCGTTTGCGCGATTGACGACGACATACGGCGTCGGACCGACCCATTCCGCGGTGAGTTGCGCCGCCCTGACGATCCCGATGGCGGACGCATCGACGACGATGATCGCCCTGTCGGCCTCGGCCACCACCGCGTTGCCAGGCTCCACCGCCCCGAGATCAACGATGGCCTCGTCGAACTCTGCTCGGGCGGCATCAACGACGCCCTGGACCATCGTCTCTGTGATCCCCGACTGGCCCCGGCGGTGGGATCCGGTGATAACCGACAGGCGCTCGAAAGTGTGAAGGTCGTGGTGGTCGAGGACCCCATCGATCCTCACCGTGTCCGCAACATCGGCCAGGTCGGGACGTGGAGCAAGCCCGAGCCGCACGGCGATCGCAGGTGCTGTGAGATCGAGGTCGATGAGGACCGCGGACGCTGCCACCGAGCGTGACAGGGCGTAGGCGAGCGCGATCTCGGTGCACCCGGGGGCGCCTCGTGCTCCCGCGACAACGGTCACCGTCCCCATCTCTTCGCCAACCGGCTCCAGTGCTCGGGGAGCAACGAAACGGATCGCCTGCACGAGCGACTCAGCATCGACCACATCGGGAACGACCTCGTTTGCACCCCCTCGGATGAGCAGGTCTGCTGCAGGTTGGTCTCCTGCGGGGTACACACCGACGACACCGAGGCCGAGACGCTTCCATGTCGTCACCTGGCGCGGCGTGACCCACGAGACATCTCCGCTCGCAACCACCACGTCGATGTCGGCAGCCCGCGATTCAAGGTCGGAAGGCTGGAAGGCCCGCAGCACGATGCGTATCGACGCCGTTTCGTGGGCATGAGCGACGAGATTCGGCTCCCATTCACGTGCAGACAGCACGGTGGCGACGCGCACGGTCATGGCGTCACTCGCACGAGGTCGATCGTCCCTGACTCGCGTGCGTTGGCGAGTTCCGCTGCCAGATCTCCGTCCACGGCCAGCACGACGTCGACCCGGTCGGCGTCGAAACCGGATTCGCCGAGGCTCACGTCGAGGATGTAGACAGCGGTCGCAACCAGTTCGGTTTCGGGGGCGCCGTCGAACGAAGCGGGTTTCGTCACGAGCACATCCACGAGGTCGCCCCGTGACAGGTTTCCCTGCACAGCGTGCGACCGGTCAAGCGACAGCGCCAGAGCATCCGGTGCCTCACCGACCTGCGGAGGCACGAGGAGCGACGGCGATATCGGCTCGCCCGCCACGAGCGGCACCCTGAGCGTCCAGTCCGCGAGCTCGCCAACGGAGTCGCCTTCGACGAGCCCGACAGCCGACGACACCTGACGCACGGCGACATCTAGCTCGGAGAGTGGCGTTCCAGCCGGGAGGTCGGCGCCTGCGACGAGCACGGGCACCAGGACCGGTGGCCTCGTCAGCGTCAACACAAGCGCTCCAGCGAGTGCGGCGAGGAGTATTCCCAGCATCGTTCTGCGGTCGAGCCAGTCGATCGGAAGGCTGATCGGTTTGACGCGTTCGAGGAGGGCCATCAGAGGACCCCCATCGAGACGATGTGCAAGATCGCGATGTGCGTCGATCGCCCACTGTCTACGAGCACTACATGGTCGACACCGACAGCCTCCACGACACCCCGGTATGTGTGTCCGTCGATGGCAGTCACGACAACGGTGTCCGAACGGTCCTCGGACTCGAGGAGCGAATCCCGCAAGGTTCTCCTGCGACGGGCGGCCGATCTGGCAGCGGATTGTTCAGCGCTGAGTGTCTCATCGAGCCGGTCTCGCAGCGTTCTGCCGAGACGTTCGAGATCAGGGTGACGAAATGGGTCCATGTCTCTCCGACTCTCGTGATGGCCATCAGCTACCACTGTGATCACCCCCTGCTTCGAGAGAACTCGAAACCGGCGCGCGATGCAAGACCCTTGACCGAGCATTGTTTCGCGACTCAGCGGACGATTTCGCGCTCAGACCCCTGAGAGCATCGATGCGATGTCGCGGGCTATCGATTCTGGCTCCGCACCGAAGGGCCATACAGCACGGATCTCACCGGTGTCGTCCACACCATAGAGATACGCAGAGTGGAGTACCTCGGTCGTGCCGTTCGCCCCCTCGATGACCGAGTACTCCGCCCCGAAGGCATCCGCGGCGGCCCGGAGTTCTGCATCATCTTCGGTGCGTAGCGGGTGACCGTCTGGAACGAAGGATCGCAGGTAGTTCGTGATGACTTCGTCCGTGTCACGCCCGGGGTCCACGGTCGCCATCGCAACCTCGACACGCTGGGCGTCGTCGCCGAGACCGCCGAGGGCTGTCCTCAGGTCCGCCAGTGTCGTCGGGCACACATCGGGACAGAACGTGTACCCGAAATAGACAACGAGTACGCCCTCATCAGGGCCGACGAACGGCATCGGCTCCCCACCACTGCCTACGTCGGGCAGGGACACCTCCCCGACAGATGTGCCAAGCACACCCGATGTCGGAATGGTCTGCGACACGATGCCATCGAACTCGGCAAATGTCGCCGTTGTCTGTGACGACGAACAACCGGCCGCGGACACGGCCAGAGCGACAATCACTGCGAGGAATCTGAGGCCCATGTGGGCGAGCATAGATTCGGACAAGGCGTACCCTCTGGTCGGTTCCAGGGCTGTCGATCATCCCCGAACCAACTCCCGAACCTCTCCCCCAGGAGCACCTCATGGCAATCACTTGTGGCATCGTTGGGCTGCCCAACGTCGGTAAATCCACGCTGTTCAACGCGCTCACGGGTGGTGAGATCGCCGCCGAGAACTACCCCTTCACGACCATCGACCCCAACGGTGGGATCGCAACGGTGCCGGACCCCAGGCTCGATGCTATTGCCGCCATCGTCAACCCGAAGAAGGTGCTCCCTACGGTGGTCGAGTTCGTCGACATCGCCGGGCTCGTCGCAGGTGCATCCGATGGAGAAGGCCTCGGCAACAAGTTCCTGAGCCACATACGCGAAACGGATGCCATTGCGCACGTCGTCCGCTGTTTCACAGACGACAACGTCGTCCACGTCGACGGCACGGTCGATCCCGTGAGCGACATCGAAACGATCAACACGGAGCTCGCACTTGCCGACCTCGAAACTGTCGCCAAGGCTCTCGACAAACAGGGCCGCAAGGCTCGCTCAGGCGACAAGGACGCCAAAGCAGCCGTTGTCGTGCTCGAGCGGATCAACGACCACCTCGGCAACGGCAACCCGGTCCGCACGATGGAGTTCACCGCTGTGGAACGCCCGATCGTACGCAACCTCTTCCTTCTCACTTCCAAACCGACGATGTACATCGCGAACGTCGATGAGGACGGGCTCGGCGAGAACGCCCTTGTCGATGCCGTGCGACAAGTCGCCGCCAGCGAGGGAGCAGCAGTCGTGACCATCTGCGGTGCGCTCGAAGCGGAACTCACATCCCTCGACGAGGACGATCGCACAGACATGCTCGGCGAATACGGGCTCGACGAGCCGGGTCTCCACAAGGTCATCCGCGCCGCATACGCGCTCCTCGGCCTCTCGACGTACTTCACCGCAAGCGAGAAGGAGGTCAGGGCGTGGACCGTCAGGGTCGGCGCCACGGCGCCTCAAGCCGCAGGTGTGATCCACACCGACTTCGAACACGGCTTCATCAAAGCCGAGGTCATCGGATACAACGACTACGTCGAGTTCTCAGGCGAAGCCGGAGCCAAAGACGCCGGTCGCTGGCGCATCGAAGGCAAGGACTACACGGTCACCGAGGGCGACGTCATGCACTTCCGCTTCAACGTCTGAGGCGCATCGGAAACCTACGTCCAGCAACCCTTCGTACGTGCGGGTCTCTTTCGTTCAGGACCGCTGAGAATCACTGCTTGGTGCCCGACTGGTGCCGTGTCGGAGGTCGGTGACATCTGCGCCCCTCTGATGCAGGGAGGCTGTATTTGTGCTTCGGGACTTCGACACCATCAGCAATCGATTGTCCACATGCCATCTGCACCGATCTCCCATGTGGAGTACCCCTCAGATACCAGAACTGTGCCTGAGTAGACACCAATCTCGTTCACCAAGAGGTCTCTATCGGTACCGCTCCAAGCCCAGATGTAGAAGTTCGAACCGCCGTCGTGGGTAATGGTTGCTGTGCCAGCGGCAGCCTCGAACCTCGGTAGCAGCATCACGGAGTCGCCCGTTCCAACCACAGGACAACTGCGGTTCGGCTCCAGAGACAACCGTCGAATCTCATATGTCCAGTTGCCGTCTGCGCCGATTTCAAGTCCCTTGACGACTTCGCTCTCGGCGGCCTGCATCAATCGTGTACCGCTGTACGTCCCAATCTCGTTTACCAAGAGATCAATAGTGTTGAGGCCCGTGTCGAGCGACCATACGTAGAAGTTCGAGTCTCCATCATGTGAGAACTCGATGACGACTGGTTCATCGGGAATGCTCAGACTCACCACGTCGTCGCCGTGACCAGA
>JBDLIR010000052.1:0-9552 GCA_039714815.1 Actinomycetota bacterium
CCGTTCCTCGGCAAATCGTTCGCAACCACGATCTCTCCATGGATCGTGCCGCTCGAAGCCTTCGCTCCATTCCGTGTCCCAGCCCAACCTCAAGATCCCGCGCCTCTTCCGTACCTGCGCCCGACCCGCCCCGAAGCGATCGCGATCGACCTGCGCGTCGACCTGACGCCGTCGGGAGGCACACCCACCGCGATCGTCGAGACATCCTTCACGAACATGTACTGGTCGATGGCCCAGCAACTCGCCCATGCAACGGTCAATGGAGCAACGGTGCGCCCCGGCGACCTCTTCGCATCCGGGACGGTCTCAGGGCCGAACCCTGACGAATTCGGATCGCTCCTCGAACGCTCGTGGAACGGCACACAGCCGATTCGCCTGACCGGCGGCGAGGAACGCACCTTTCTCGAAGACGGCGACACCGTGACGATCACAGGACGATGCACGGCGCCCGGGGCAGTCCCTATCGGTTTCGGGACGTGCTCAGGATCGGTCGTTCAACCATGACCCTGTCTATACGCGGCGCGATCGACAGCTCAGGAGCACGCCTGGATCTCACCGTCGGTGATCGCATCATGAGCGTCGAGGACCCTTCATCCACGGTTCTCGACGCAACGGGGCTGACACCACTCGCCGGTTTCATCGACATCCAGACGAACGGAGGGTTCGGGCATGACTTCACCCAGGACCCGCGGTCGATATGGACCGTCGGAGAGATCCTTCCAAGCACCGGTGTGACTGCTTTCTGTCCAACCATCATCACGGCTGCCGAGGGCACGATCGAACAGGCTCAGGCTGCGATCGCGGCCCGACCCGAGGGGTATAGGGGAGCCGAACCTCTGGGACTGCACATCGAGGGCCCACACCTGTCCGAGGCCAGGCACGGAACGCACCCTCTGGGACTGCTCAGGCCCCCGTCGGAGTGGCGATCTTCGACCGAAGACGTTGCCATCGTGACGATCGCACCGGAGTTGCCCGGCGCACTCGACCTCATCGGGAGACTCGTCGCCGACGGCATCGTCGTCTCGATCGGACACTCAGCGGCACCCACCGACATAGCGAGAGAAGCTCTCGATGCCGGTGCAACACTCGGAACACACCTGCTCAACGCCATGGAACCGATCCGCGGCAGGGAGCCGGGGATAGCAGGCGTCCTCCTCACCGACCATCGCGCACGTTTCGGACTCATCGTCGATGACATCCATCTTGCACCAGAGACGGTCCGTCTTGCGTGGGCGGCGGCCTCCGAAAGGCTCATCCTCATCACCGACGCGATCGCAGCAGCCGGAATGGCAGACGGCACCTTCGAGATAGGCGGGATCGAGGTGACGCTTCGTGACGGCGCTGTGCGGAACACGGACGGTGATCTTGCAGGATCGTCGCTGACGATGGACCGGGCGGTACGCAATCTTGCCGACACAACCGGGGCAGACCTTGCGTCCGCCGCCCGGTGCGCAACGCGCAATCCCGCTGACGCCCTCGGTATCGCAGATCGCGGGAGCCTCGAGGTCGATTCAACCGGCGATGTGGTGCTTCTCGACGGGTATGAGGTCGCTGCCACCATCGTGCGGGGAACCGTTGCATATCTGAGGGAACCCGACCGTTTGAAGGGAGCGCTCCATGCTTCTCCGTGATGAGATATCGGAGCAGCCGGCCAGGCTCGAAGAGGCACTCAACGTCAACGCAGATGTGACCGCTAGAGCACGCGATACCTTGACCCGCAGCGACGTCTTTCACGTTGTCATCGCCGCCCGCGGTACGTCTGACAACGCTGCGAGGTACGCAAAGTACGTATGGGCGGACAGGCTCGGGCTCCCGGTGACTCTCGCTGCACCATCGCTCCATACGCGGTACGGGAGTGCACCCCGGTTCGATGGCGCAGCCGTCGTTGGGATCTCACAGTCCGGTGAGAGCCCCGACCTCGTTGCAGTCGTCGAGAGCGCCAGGGCCCAGGGCAGGCCGACGATCGCGATCACGAATGAAGTGGGATCGCCGCTTGCCAGGATGTCCGACATCGTCATCCCGCTCCACGCAGGGCCTGAGCGATCCATCGCCGCGACGAAGACGTACACGACGAGCCTCATGGCGATCGCGATGGTCGCGTGCGACGACCCTGCTCTGTCCGGGATCCCATCGGCGGTCGAAGCGGTGCTGAGCCTCGAGAACCGCATCAAGGCGGCAGTCGCAGACCTTGGCCCCATCGATCGGGCGGTCACCCTCGGACGAGGCTACAACCACTCGACCGCGTTCGAATGGGCATTGAAGCTGCAAGAGATGGCGTACGTATTCGCACACGCGTTCTCCCCGGCGGACTTCGCCCACGGACCGTTTGCGATACTCGATGAAGGTTTCCCCGTCCTCGCCGCCGTTCCGAGCGGAGCGATAGCGAAGGACACGATCGAGACTCTGGATCGGGCGCGATCCGAGCGCAACGCCTCGGTGCTTCTGCTGACGAACATGGACACGCCGGGATTCCCCGCCGTCACCATCCCTGATACGCCGGAATTCGTCTCTCCGATCGTATTCATCACGGCCGCCCAGTTGTTCACTCTCCACATGGCGATTGTTCGCGGCATCGACCCCGAGACACCGCGTGGCCTTCTGAAGGTCACGAAGACGAAATGATGCCGGGTGTCCGCGCCCTGGGTGGCGGACACCGCTACGCTTGCACCCATGGCCACACTGCGTCTCTTTGCCAATCTACGCGAATCTGCAGGTACCGACACCGCGGAGTTCGATGCAGCGACTGTCGGTGACCTGCTCGGCCAGGCAACCGCCCGCTTCGGCGACCGGTTCCAGTCGGGATTGGATGCGGCACGTGTATGGGTCAACGGAGAGCAGGCCGACGAGGCAACACGCCTGGCCGCTGCCGACGAGGTGGCCCTCATCCCCCCGGTCTCGGGCGGTGCGCTCGCTGTGGGGTCGGTCGAGGTGCCTCCGAATCTGCTGACCGTTGCATTGGTCGTTGCGCTGCTCGCTGTCGCTTGGGCGCCCCAGGAATGGTTCGTCCTCGTTGCCGTCGGCGCTGTTCTTGCGTGGATATGGGATGTGTCGGACACCGCGCGGCTTGCAGGCACCGGATTCGTTCCATTCCCACCGCTCGTTGCTGCCACGATCACAGGCATCGGCGCGTACGCCTGGGGTTTCGACGGATACGCAGGTGGGATCTTCCTCAGCGTGATCATTGCGGTTTCGTGGCCGATCTTCGACAAGAGCAGCAGGGACTTCCGGCTTACGGCGACGACAGCCCTCGTCACATTGATCGCCGCTTCGGCAAGTGCGGGGCTCATCCTCATCCGTCTCCTTGGCTCCTATGCCGTGCTCGCCTTCGTCCTGATCACGATCTTCACGTTGGTCGGTGGCTGGATCGCCGGGGCGTACGGATCGCAGATCCAATCTATCGATGCCAACGTCGGCGCCCTCCTCGGTGCGCTGATCGCCGGTCTCGTCGTGGGGCTTGCGATGAGTGAACTCGACATAGCAGCGGGACTGCTCGGTGGTGTCGCCACCGCCGCCGGTGTCATCGCCGGACGGGCGCTTGGATCGATGGTCCGCACGGGTTCGGTTACCCATACCGAGGACGCACCCGGAGCGATTTCGATGTTCGATGGGGCCATCATCGCGGCGCCGCTGTTCTGGATCGTCCTCTGGCTCTTTGCGTAAGAAGCGCTTTCCGCTTCTCTCCCCCGGCTCTGTGCGTTCCGCTTTCCGCTTCTCTCCCCCGGCTCTTTGGACGGGGGAGATGTCGAGGAACGAGACAGAGGGGGAAACCAGGTCGTACCACTCAGCTCGCACACAAGCTCAGTGGATCATCGTGGTCTCCCCCTCCGACCTCGCTGCGCTCGGCCACCTCCCCCACTCCGTGAGGGAGGGAAAGAAGCTTTCCGACTTCCGACTTCTGCTGTGCCCTATCCAACATCGCGCACTAGCCTCATGACTTATGCAATTTCCCCGCACCTCGCGCTGGATGTTTCTCGTACTCACGATCGCTCTCCTGGCCATCGTGCCTGTGGGCGCGTCCGCGCAGACTCAGGCTGACGTCGACACCGCTGCTCGCAACAAAGCGGCAGCCGAAGCGCGCCAGTCTGACGCCTACCAGGAATACGGACGCATCTCAGCCGAACTCGATGATGCGGTGTACCGCTACGAGATCCTGCACGCCGAGCACGAGGAGCTGACATACCGGATCTTTCGGATGGAATCTGCCGTCGAGCGGTACCAGAGCGAGGTCGACCGACTTGCCGAGGACGCCAAGAACCTGCTGGTCAACGCGTACACATCCGGGCAGCAGAACATGATCGGTTCCGCCTTCAGCGCTTCGAGTATCGAAGAGCTCGTAACGACGAGTGCGCTGCTCGACCGTGCAGCCGAGATCGAACTCGCATCGCTCGACAACCTCGATGCGGTGTCGCGACAGGCCGACCGCAATGCTGCTGAACTCGACGTTCGCAGAATAGATGTCGCAAACAACGAGGACGAAGCAGCGGTCATCGTCACGGAGATCGAAGCGCTTCAGACACGTCAACGCGAGATCGTTGCCCAAGCCGACGAGAACCTCAAGACCGCCATCGACG
The DNA here is from genome assembly GCA_039714815.1 of Actinomycetota bacterium. Classification (GTDB taxonomy): domain Bacteria; phylum Actinomycetota; class Acidimicrobiia; order Spongiisociales; family UBA5794; genus JAMBLL01. The sequence goes on from JBDLIR010000052.1 coordinate 4,572, forward strand.
ATCTGGACCGCGAGATCCGCGAGAAGAAGATCGAAGACGACAGGATCAAGAAGGAGAAGGCGGAACGTGAAGCCGCCGCCAAACGCGCTGCCGAAGCATCAGCTTCCAAGACCTCGTCGTCATCATCATCTTCTTCTTCATCGTCTTCTTCCTCCACGTCTGCGTCCTCAACCGCTTCAAGCGGTGCTTCCTCGTCTGCAACTGCGGGATTCATCTGTCCGGTGAGCGGCGGAGCTTCGTTCATCGATTCATGGGGCTTCCCCAGGTCCGGGGGAAGGCGCCACAAGGGTGTGGACATGTTCGCCCCCCGCAACACAGCGCTGGTTGCCGTGGTTGACGGAACGGTCACGCTGAGTTCGAACTCACTCGGTGGCCTCACGGCGTACCTGTACTCGAGCAACGGGACGAAGTACTACTACGCACACCTCGAAGCGCACGCATCGGGGATCTCAAACGGTCAACGGGTCTCGCAGGGCACCGTCATCGGGTATCTCGGAAACTCAGGGAACGCACGCTACACGTCTCCCCACCTCCACTTCGAGATCAGGCCCGGAGGAGTCGCCGTCAACCCGTATCCGACGGTTCGCGCTGCTTGCTAAAATCGTTCTCTTGATGGAGCGACGCACCACCCCACCCCTCACACAGCCGCGTGCCCGACGGACGTCGGGCTGACGCATGCGCCTTGCACGAGTCCGCTCAGGGCTCTCCGAGTCCTTCGACAATGTGGCCGTCATCGCCCTCGACGCTGACGGCAACACCCTGTTCTCGTCGGGTTCCGTCGATGAGCAGATCTTCTATCGATCAGCGAAGAAGCCGTTCCAGGCGATAGCAGCCCGGAGGTTGGGCCTCGATCTGCCCCCGGAGCATCTCGCCGTCTCGTGTGCCAGCCATGGCGCGTATCCCGTCCACCTCGCGGTCGTTGGCCAGATCCTTGATGATTACGGCTACACCGCGGCCGACCTTCAATGCACGCCTGGTAGGCCTCTTGCCCCGGATGCCGACAGGTATCAAGCATCACGAGGACGCACTGCCCCCGAGCGCATCTTCCACAACTGTTCGGGCAAGCACGCCGGATGGCTGGCAGCCTGCTCGGTGGCAGGCCTCGATCCACGCACATATCTCGATCCGCACCATCCGCTCCAGGAGCTCGTGATCGAGACGATGCGGGAGTACTCGGGGGTGGACCCGCGACCTGTCGGTGTCGACGGTTGCGGTGCGCCAACGCTTCGTGGCACGGTGCGAACCCTGGCAACCGGCTTCGCAAGGCTGATGGTTGAGCCCGAGGCACAGCCCGTGGTCACAGCTATGGCCACATACGGTGCTCTCGTCGCGGACAACGTGCGCCCCGACGGGAGGCTTGCGATCTCGTGGGGCGGCCCCGTGAAGGTCGGTGCGGAGGGGTCGATCGCCTTCGCACACCACGACATCGCTATCGCAGCGAAGTCCGAATCCGGCAACTCCGCGATGGCCGTCGCCGCAGCACTCCATGCCGCTCAGGTCGTGGGGGTTCTCAACGACTCGATGGCCAGTGCGCTGAGAGACGAGATCTCCCCGCCGGTGTTCGGCGCAGGGAGACAGGTCGGCAGAACAATCGTGGTCGACCGATCATGACGTCAACGCCGTGGGACGCCTTCCCATCCGATCTCGATCCGATCGCTGAATCCATCGGCCCGTTCGCCTCGAGGCCGCTTCTGGAAGTGGTCTGGAACCACAGGGACACTGCCGGGCTGGATCTCCACATATCATCCGTCGCTGATGGAGCCGTTGCGCTCGTTACCGACGGCGATCGAGTCGAGTTCGCAGGCCAGTCCAACCTGACCGACTACCACAGCCCGCTGGGTTCAGCGGGCGGTGAAGCGCTTGCGCACGCACTCGGGTCGCATCAAGGTGCATCAGTCTATCTCGACTCCCTTCCGCTCGAAGCCGTTGCGGCCGTCGAGGAGGCCGTGAAGGCCGCCGGCGGCGAACCGTCAACGAGTCAGCACGAGACGGCAGCCGTTCTCGAACTTCCTGCCTCATACGACGACTGGCTGGCATCGATAGGGAAGAAGGAACGCCACGAGGTGCGACGCAAGCGCAGACGATTCGTCGCCGAGTTCGGTGAGATCGAGGTCGTTCCGCATGGATCGGAGGCGATCACGATGTTCTGTGCGATGCACCGCACATCTCACGGTGCCAAGGGGATGTTCATGACGGGCGAGATGCAGTCGTACTTCGAGGACCTCCTCGACAACGGCGGAGCGACGATCCACACCCTCGTGTGTGACGGGATCCCTCGGGCAAACGCGTTCGGGTTCGAGACTGACGACGGGTACTACTTCTACAACTCGGCGTACGACATGGATGCTTCGATGGCGTCGCCGGGGATCGTGCTGCTCGCTTCGATGATCGAAGCCCAGATCGCACGCGGGGCGCAAGTGTTCGACTTCCTCAAAGGCGACGAACGCTACAAGTACAAACACGGTGCGTCACCGAGGCCGCTCTACGCAGTGTCTGGCAAGCTGCCGTGATCTCGGCTGTTGCATACATTGCGATGCACACCTCCCCCTTGAGCCAGCCCGGGGAGGGCGATGCCGGTGGGATGAACGTGTACCTCGATCAACTGTCGAGAACGATGGCAGACAGAGGTATCGACATCACCGTGTTCACCCGGAGAGTCGATGCCGCCATCCCAACGGTCACCGAGGTCCGCGAGCGCTACAACGTCGTGCAGATCGAAGCAGGCCCGATCGCACCGATACCAATACCCGCCATGCGTCCCTACGCGGGTGACTTCGCCAACAACGTCGAGCGCTGGGTGAGGTCACGAGGAACAGATCTCGACATCGTCCACAGCCACTACTGGCTGTCCGGCCGCAGCGGAGTGCGGTTGAAGGATTCGCTCGGTATCCCGCTCGCGAACTCGTTTCATACGCTCGGGAAGGTGAAGGACGCCGCAAGGATGAACAACGAGAGACCGTCGAGCACGGATCGGCTCCTCACCGAGCAAGAGGTGATCGCACGCAGTGACTGTGTCATCGCCTCAACGCCATATGAGTTCGACGATCTCCTCGAACACTACGGAGCATCACCGGAGCGGCTCTGTGTGTCCCCCCCTGGGGTCGACCACGACATCTTCCGCCCGGGAGACAAGGCGCAGGCGAGGCGACGTCTCGGGTTCGGCGACCACCACATCGTGCTGTTCGTCGGCAGGGTCCAGGCGCACAAAGGGACAGATGTCGCCGTTCAGACGCTGACGCACCTGGTTGAGCGCGAGGCACAGGGAGCACCCGACACGGCCCTTCACATCATCGGCGGTGCCAGTGGCAGAGACGGCGATGATGAACTGGCCCGATGTCACGACACGATCGCCCGAAACGGCCTCGGAGATCATGTGAGGTTCTTCGATCCCCTCCCACACGACGAACTGGCCGACCACTACCGGGCCGCGGATGTGGTCATCGTCCCCTCTCGAAGTGAGTCATTCGGCCTCGTTGCTGCAGAGGCCCAGGCCTGTGGGACGCCCGTCGTGGCTGCGAACACGGGCGGCTTGCCGTATGTCGTCAACGCTTCGGAGTCGGGGCTCCTGGTCGACCACCACGATCCACGGACGTTCGCTACCGCCATTGCGGCGATTCTCGACTACCCATCGTTCGCCGAGCGACTCGCAACAGGAGGCGTCACATTCAGCAAGAAGTTCTCGTGGGAAGCGACCGCCGAGCGCCTGCTGGAGCTCTACGAGGGCCTCACCTCCTGAGCGCGAAAGAAACCGAACGGAAACTTCCTCACAGGAGGTTGTGCACAACCGCCTGTGGATAGCTGTGGATATGTGGGTAAGCCATCCAACAGCCGACGACCGACAGCCGACCGCATCAAAGGTGGGAAAACTGCCTCAAACGAACCCGTTGAACAGGCCCTTCGATGGGCGTACGTTAGGTCGCAGAAGGCCCGATGTGTCGAAACGGCCGTCCTCGTTCGGGGAAGTGCGGGGCGCAGCTGTGTCGATTCGTCGGGCCTTCAGTAACGGCGGCGGGTTTACCGTTGCGCTATGACAGCGATCACCGGCCTCCAGCTCCCCATCGACTGGACATCGTTCGGCTGGACCGCCTCGCCCGGCCTCGCCGGCGTCACGCTCGAAACCGGGGATCCGAAGTGGGCCTGGACCGACTCTGCGCCCGCCCTGTCCATCCATATCTTCGAACCCTCTGTTGGAGACCCGGTAGAGAAGATGCACGTCGACCACGTTGTGGTTCTCGTCCCCGACCTCGACAGGGCGATCGGGAGATTCTCTCGTGCCGGCCTCGAACCTCGCCTCCGAATGAAGGTGCGCGACCGGCCCGCGGTCTTCTTCAGGGCAGGACCGGTGGTCGAGGTGATCGAGTCCCCCGTCCGCCAGGCATCGCTGTACGGTGTTGCGCTCGCAAGCGAGATCCCCCTCGAAACCATCTCTCTCGAGTGGAAGTCTCGCGGACTCGACGTTGGGGCGATACGGCCCGCAATCCAGCCCGGTCGGCGCATCATGACCATCCACGACCTCGACGCAGGCCTCGCGGTGATGAGCCTCGACCGAGCGCTGTAGATTCTCCGCTCTCCGCTTCTCTCCCCCGGCCTTCGCGGGGGGGATGTCGAGGAACGAGACAGAGGGGGAAACCGAGTCCTACCACTCAGCCCGAACCTCTGGCTTGACACACGCAAGCTGAGTGGATCATCGTGGCTTCCCTTTCCGCTTTCCGCTTTCCGACTTACCATTTACGTTTCCGCTGACGGCTGACGGCTGATGGCTGACGGCTGACGGCTCTGTTCTGTGTTCTGTGCTCTCCGCGTACCGAAGACCTCCTCACCACAGTTCCTTCAGCACATCTCCAACCGGATCCGTTTCGGACGCCGCTGCCACGACCTCGTCTGAAACGGCGGGAACACCGGTTGCGGACTGCTGGAAATGGGGAATCGCAGGGTCGAGGAAGCGGCTCCGCAGGGCGTATGAGTGGGCGCCGTTGGTCGA
>JBDLIR010000053.1:0-9506 GCA_039714815.1 Actinomycetota bacterium
CTACGTCGAGCCTAGAGAGCTGTGACGCCCATGCCGGCATTGTGTTCGGTCGAGGACTCTGCGAATTGGTCCGCATCTGGTCCGCGGGAGGACAAGAAACGACCACAAACGGCGCGAACCAGTGAGAGGCGAAAACCCAAGGGGCACAACGGGTTCCGCCGAATCGCCAATGTTGGCTGTACCCCCTGACTCTGACTACGGATCAGAAGGTTGAGGGTTCGAGTCCCTCCGGGCGTGCTACCGGAATCCCTTGTGCCGCAGGAGATTCCGTCGTTCTCCCATGGAATCGCGCCTGAAGATCCCGAGAGTTTCCTGGTGGTTTCTTGGTCGACACCGATTCCCCACATACTCAGTGTCCATCGAGCCATGGTCCAGCATGTCTCGGGGCTCAACCGCCCGCCCTCAGGACTTTGGCGTCGATACGGCTGATATTTCGTCTATATCGACGCCCAAGTCCTGAGAGCGAGTCACGGTGGGGCCGATCGTCGGCCAAGACCTGCCTCGCGGGCGATGACGATGGCCTGGGCCCGGTCAACGACCTGGAGCTTCGTGAAGATGTTCGAAATGTGATTGCTGACGGTTTTGCCACTGATGTACAGGTGCGATGAGATCTGAGCGTTGCTCAGACCCTGAGCGATGAGAGCGAGCACCTCTCGTTCGCGGGTTGTGAGCTCTGGGAACGGGCTGACCGAGAGGCCCTTCCTGTCCGCGTCCTGGAAGAACGAAGACAATCGTCGAGCGACGGCCGGTCCGAATAGGGCATCACCCCTCACGACGGCCCTGACTGTGCGCAGCACATCAGCCTTATCGGCTCCCTTCAAGATGTATCCGCGAGCGCCAGCGCACATCGCCGCAAACAGAGAGTCGTCGTCCTCGAGCATGGTCAACATGACGACCCGGATCTCGGGATGCTCCGTCCGGATTCTGCGGGTCGCTTCGATCCCATTCATTTCTGGCATCATGATGTCCATAAGCACCACGTCCGGTGTCAGGTCATCGAGCTTCTCGAAGACCTCGGTGCCAGTTTCGGCGTTCCCCACCACGACGGTGTCGGGAGTGCCGTCGAGGAGTGCCGTCAGACCGTCGCGAAACAGCCGGTGATCGTCCACGACCAGGATGCGAATTGGTGAGGCTGTGATCTCTTCAGCCACGCGGCCCTCCGTTCCCGTTGCTCGTGTCAGCTGACATGCTGCTCTCTGCCCGGGACCTGTTGATCAGAGGAAGCGTGGCAAACACGGTGGTCCCTGTCGGGTCCCCTGTCGCGATGGTGAGGATTCCCCCCAGCTCTTCGGTGCGCTCCCGCATCGACGTCATGCCCACTCCGGGTCGAACCGTGCCGCCCATCTTGAGCCCGTCGTCGCACACCGCGATGGTCAGGGTCGAGTCGGTTACTTCGAGGGTTGCGGTGCATCTGCTTGCTCCTGCATGCCTCAAGGTGTTGGAGATCGCTTCGCGAGCGATGCGGTAGGCGGCAACCTCCACGGCGGCGGGGAGCGCAGGCAACGGATCGGGCACAGAATTGATCTCGATCGTCAACGGTGTGGAGCGCTCGAACTGGGACACGTGGGCTGAGAGCGCACCGGCCACGCCCAGCTCGTCGAGGGCTGGCGGTCTCAGCTCGTAGACCAGCCGTCTGATATCTGCCACGAGTTGCTTGTTCTGCTCCTTGAGCGCCGCGACCAGAGCTGCCGCACCGGACGGATCGTCCTCCAGGTGATCGAGGACCGCCTCGAGTTGGAACATCTGGCTCGCAAGTGACGGGCCCAACCGATCGTGGAGGTCGCGCCGGATGCGTCGCCGCTCTTCTTCGCGGCCGAGGACGAACCGCTCACGAGAGCGCTGCAGCGCCGTCATCAATCGTACAGAGCGTGCCAACGCACCTGTCTGGTGGGCGATGTCTTCCAGCAGCCGCTTGTCTTCGGGAGACAGCGGGTCGCGAGGTGAGCGCGTGCCTACGACGAGCCTTCCAACCGCCTCCCCCTGATCCCGCAACGGCACGACGAATCCGCCGACTCCGGTGCCTCCCCGATCCCCGTACCGTGCCCACGTCTCGAATGCACCGTCCTGCTCCAACTCGATGGCGATCCATGGAAGCTTCAGTGAGTTCGCCAACGTTTCGCACAGAGTCTGCGCAATCTCGTCAGGTGCACCCGAGCGGGCCAGCAATCGCCCCATCTCGGAGAGGACCGCATACGGATCGTGACGCTGTCCGAACATCAACCGGTTCACGGAGCCCTGCATCCATGTCCGCAAGGGAGCGAACGCCACGGCCACAACGCCGGTTATCACCAGAGCGAGGATCGACTGCTGGACAGGGAGCAGAGAACCGGCACCGACGACAACCCCGATGTAGATCGTCACGATGATCGCCGTCAATACCCCGTAGACGATCGTCCGGTTGATGACCAGGTCGACGTCGTAGAGACGGAACCGCAACACGGCGAAACCTAGAGAGACTGCCAGGCCTACGACCGCGGCTGCCGTCAAAAGACCCAGCGGCTGCGCCAGGCCAAGATCGAGACCCAGAGCCTCATCCAGAACCACGGCGGCGAGTTCGAGGGCCGTGACCACCAGAATCACGCCGAAAGAGTAGATCACCCACTTGAACCGCTGACGCAGTTCGCTGTCAGCCTGCTGCCACCGCGCGAGGAGACTGCCGATTCCGATCACGATCGACGAGAACGAGAGAACCACCCAGGTACCGGCGTAGGCCGCCTCCGATATCGGCAGGAACCCTGTCTGGTTGGCCGGCGGGTCATCGATGTCGAGGAAGAGGTTGGTGGCAGGCCGATCAATCAGGGCGAAAACGACGATGAAGACCACCCACAACGTGGTCGCAAGCCTCACGGGAAGTCTCCATCTCGCCGAAGCAGCCTCGCCGCTGGGGAACAGAGCCGGGAGCAAGAGAACCACCAGCATCCAGGGAACCAGCCACAGGTCCTGGATCCAGACTGCAGCTGCTGCGAAAGGCACGCTGGCCTCCCGTGCAAAGAGGCTGTACTGACCGGCGAAACCTATGACCCCAAAAGTCACACCCGTTGCCAGCATCAGCCAGCCGTACCCAGGTGCGTCCCCGCGCATTACCACCATGGTGCCGAAACTCGCCAGGACCAATGCCAACAGGGGAAGGGAAACATCCGTCGGCAGGGCCTGTTTGGCCACATCCCCTTGCTGGTCTGCAACGGCGAGCAGCACCCACTGACCCGCTGCCGACACCGCCGCAACCAGCCATGAGAGCCAGACGATGCCTGTCCGCCATACGGACGACAGCCGACCAGCGTCTCCCAAGATCGGGGTCAAGGAATCCATGGGAACCTCAGACTCTCCCTCGACGACCGAAGATTCCACGATTTCAATATACACCTCACGACCCCGTGGAATCCCCGGGCGCTCTCCAGGCCGCTGATTGCATCACGAAGCGTGTTCAGGCTCCCGAAGCAGTTGTCTACGAACGATCATCACCCCGAGCCCCACACCCCAGACGATCGCAAGCACGGCCCAGACTATGGGCAGAGTCGAGGCAGCGTCACGGTAGACGAGCGAGTGCAGCCCGAAGATCACCGAGCCGGCCGCCGCAGTCCACGCTGGCAGCGGCCAACCGGCACGGTCGCTCGATCCGATGATCGCACACGCGGCTATGGCCACCCCCATCATTGCAGCGGCTGCCCAGAGTTCTTCTTCTGGCCGAGGGTCACCAGCGATGCCGGTGATCTGGAGCCGTGCGTTGTCGATGGAAAACGCCAGCCAAGGTAGTGCGGCCACCGCCGCCAGGGTGACCATGCCGCGATCGAACGCCGGCCTGTTGATCAGATCCCGGGCTCTCGGATGCAACCAGGCGAGCAGCAGGACAGGCACGAGGATCGCTGCCTCCTCAACCAACCAATCACCCAGCGTCCCACTCAACCCAAACACCACCGAGGAAACCACGACTATCACGGTCAGTTGCAGCATTGGTGCGACCCGGCGCTCCGGCTTGCGTAGCTGCACGGCTAGGGCGGGGACGAGCGCCCAAGCCACGATTCCGATGCTCAAGAAGTGAGCTCGATGAAACTCGAGGTCGGCTGCCGTGAGGTCATCGATCACGGAAAGAAGGACTTCGTCTGGCAGCCACATCAGTACCACTTCGAATAGGCCGAAGACGAACAGCGCCAGGAACGCAACGGTCAGGATCGCCGCCAGGATGCGAAACGCACGATGTCTGGCTTTGGACTGCGACCCGGTGGTGGCCTCCCAGGAGGACCCGGTCGGGGGCGTGAGCGAACTCTGTGTCGGACTGTCCGGTCGTCGCATACCCTCTGTCATCTCTCTCAATGGTTCGATGATGTTCGTAACGTACGCCACCCCGTTTCCCACCGTCATGAGGGCGCAACCCTATTTGCCGCGGGAAGCGGGCCGGGCACATCGGCGACGAGCCGCTCCGGCGAGGTCGTCTCAGCAGTACTATCGCCTAGAAGGGGACAGACAATGAGTGCAAACGCCGATCTGATCACCTCGTTCTACGAGGCCTTTCAACGCAAGGACCACGAGGCTATGAACGCGTGCTACCACCCGTCTGTTCGTTTCTCGGACCCTGTGTTCAAGAACCTCGAAGGTGGAGAGGTGAGGGCGATGTGGCACATGCTCTGTGAACGCGGGACGGATCTCGTCGTGACCTTCTCCGACGTCACAGCAACAGACGACCGCGGAACGGCCCACTGGGAAGCAACGTACACCCTCGCCGGAAGCGACAGACAGATCCACAACGTCATCGACGCGAAGTTCCTCATCCGTGATGGCTTGATCTACCGGCATCTCGACAGCTTCGACCTGTGGAAGTGGACCCGCATGGCGCTTGGCACGCCCGGCACGCTGCTTGGCTGGAGCGGGCCGCTCAAGAAGAAGGTCCGCGACACGGCGGGACGCCAACTCGACCGGTTCGTGGCCGAACATCCGCAGTATCAGGCCCGATAGCACCAGCGACATCACATCGCCGCACCAGACCGCACCTCTGTGAGGACGGGCCTAGTAGGTCGTTGTCGTGTACTTGGTGCGCCGCCCGTAGGCACCCGATGAGTACGAGGCGACGTCAAGCAGGACGCCGATACCCAGGATGATCCAGTCGAATCCGCGCAACCCGCCCGGCGTCCACACGAGCACCCAAAAGAGCGTCGTCCACGGTGCGAACAAGAACCCGATGAACGTCACCCAGAAACTCGAGAACGCAGCTTCCCATCGCACTGAGTCGAAGAGCCACCATACGAGGATCGCGAATCGCGGTCCGATCAATGTCATCGATGCAAAGAGACAGCACACAGGTTCGACTCCCTTGTTCCTCGGTCAGATCCATCCTACCAGTGCACCCTGACCTCAGCCCAAGCCGAACGGACCACAGCATCGCTACCGCTTCTGCCGTTCGCGATGCTATTTCTCGTGGAATACAACGACCATCGAACTGTTGGCGTGAGTATGCATACAACACACGTACTGGAGTTCCGCGACGAAAAGGATCGGTTCTTCAAGCTCGCAGCCCAATCCCCGCTTCCAGAACACGACAGGAGCGGGTTCTCGGGTCTGTCCTATTTCGAACCGGACGAGGACTTCGAATTCCACGTCGACCTCGTACCTGTCCAACCAACCAACGTCCAGATCAGCACCACGACTGGTGACGAACGGACGTACCAGCGGGTCGCAACTGCAACGGTTACCGTCGACGGCCAGGACACAACCGTCGCCCTCTACTCGTCTGGCCACGAAAGCTTGTTCCTGCCATTTCGTGATGCAACGTCAGGGTCAGAGACCTACGGCGCAGGGCGCTACATAGACGTGGCCCCCCAAGGGGATGGGACCGCCGTCATCGACTTCAACTACGCCTATGCCCCGTTCTGCGCGTACAGCGACCGGTACTCGTGCGCTCTCCCGCCGCAGGAGAACTGGCTGACCGTCGCCATACGGGCCGGTGAACGCAACCCGGACTGAGGTCGCGTGCTGAACTTCCTCCTCCCAACGACAGACGCCGGGGTCGCTGCTCAATTCGCGATCTGGGCGACGGTCTCTCTTGGAGGACTGATCGCCACCAGGACGAACAAGGACCTCCGATTGCTCGTCATCGGGCTGAGCGTGCTCGTCCTCGGCATCATGGGCGTGCGCGTCATCCACTGAATGCAGCCATCAGCTATCAGGCGTCAGCATGTGAAGATCCCCCTCTGTCTCGTGCCTCGACATCTCCCCCACTCCGTGAGGGAGAGCAAGAAGCGCACGCAACGACTCATGGCTGTTGGCTGATAGCTGTAGGCTGAATCAATGTTCTCTTTCAAAGGGTCACCGGTTCCGGTGCGGGACGATCTCAGGGATGCGCACAAGGCGATCTGGGCTCATTTCGCACGGCCAGGCCAGGTATTCGACGCAGGCCAACGCCGAGCGATCCTCGACGTGGCACGCAACAATGCACCCACCAACGGAGACGCAATAGGACAACTCGCCGCCGCTCTCTACACGAGCCCTGCGGCGGTGACGCGAGACATGGTTCGATCCGCCATCGACGCCTCCGGCGAACCCGCAACCGTCGAAGCAGTATCCCTCGTATCGATGCTTGCCGCGGTCGACAGTACCCATCGCGCTCTGGGAGCAGAGCTCGAGCCGCTCCCTGAGCCTCTACCCGGAGATCCGAGTGGAACCGTCGCAGAGGGACTCAAGAAGCGCAGAACCTACGTACCGATGCCGAGGAACTCCATCACCGTTGCCCTCGAGCTTCTCCCTGTCGAGAACGAGGCCTACGCGGCTGCATGCGGACCGCACTACATGACGTTCGCCGAGATGGCATCTCCCCTCTTTGAACGGTCACCCGGCCTCGATCGCGCCCAGCTCGAAACGATCGCTTCGCGGACCTCGCTCTTCCAGGAGTGCTTCTACTGAACGGTGCACCACGTTGTGATGCTCCGTGAGAGCGCACTCGCATACGGCTACGACGTCGACCTGACGGCGATAGCTGATCCGAACATCCCGATGGGTGTGCCCGGTGGCAACACGCTCGTGCGATTCGTTGATGCCGTCACGGGGGTATCAAACGGGAGTGTCACCGACGCTCACCGCGATGTCATCGACGAGCTCGGGCCAGAGGCGCTCGTCGATGCGGCCGCGGTCTTCGGGAACTTCGCGATGATGAATCGCATCGCTGAGGGCACAGGCATCCCGCTCGCCAAGCAGATGGAAGCGCGCGAACAGGATCTCATATCAGCGCTTGGTCTCGAACGGTTCAAGAAGCACTGAGAACACACGGGTTTACGGTCGACGATCTAGGGTCTAGCGTTGCTGCCACGCACTCGTGTCACGAATCCGCGAGAATCGATGGCGACGTCACCTAGGGAGGAACGCGATGGCCGAAAGCGGTATTGAGAATCTACTCCACGAGAACAGGACTTTTCCGCCACCGCCGGACTTCGCATCCAGCGCTGTTGGGACCGCTGACCTCTACGCCGAGGCCGATGAGGATTTCGTCGCGTTCTGGACACGCCAGGCCGATGAACGCATCACCTGGTTCAAGGATCCCACCGAGGGCCTCGACGACTCGCGTGCACCGTTCTTCACCTGGTTCGCAGATGGCGAGCTCAATATCTCGTACAACTGCCTGGACCGACATCTCGCCGATGGAGGGGACAAGGTCGCATACCACTGGGTCGGCGAACCCGGCGACACGCGAACGATCACGTATCAGGAGCTCTCCGACGAGGTAAACCGATTCGCCAACGGATTGCGGTCCCTCGGCGTCGACAAGGGCGACCGCGTCGCGATCTACATGGGGATGGTGCCTGAACTCCCGATCGCGATGCTCGCTTGTGCACGCATCGGTGCCCCTCACTCGGTCATCTTCGGGGGGTTCTCTGCGGAGGCGATCGTCGACAGGGTGAACGACGCAGAAGCGAAGCTGCTCATCACGTGTGATGGCGCATGGCGACGCGGATCTGTCGTTCCTCTCAAGGAGAACTGCGATGCCGCAATGGCATCCACACCATCGATCGAGCATTGCGTCGTGGTCAACCGCACAGGCACAGACGTCTCGATGTCCGGTGGTAGAGACGTGTGGTGGCACGACCTCGTGGCCGAACAGTCAACGCGGTGCGAGCCCGAGGTGATGAACGCAGAGGACCTTCTCTACATCCTCTACACGTCCGGGACCACGGCGAAGCCGAAGGGGATCATGCACACGACCGGCGGTTATCTCACCGGAGCTGCAACGACCCACGCGCTCGTATTCGACATCAAACCCGACGACGACGTCTACTGGTGCGCAGCCGATATCGGGTGGGTCACCGGCCACACCTATATCGTGTACGGGCCACTGAACAACCACACGACAAGCGTCATGTACGAAGGCACACCCGACTACCCGGACAAGGACAGACTCTGGTCGATCATCGAGCAGTACGGCGTCACGATCTTCTACACGGCGCCCACAGCGATCCGCGCGTTCATGAAGTGGGGTGTCGAATACCCGCAGCGACACGACCTTTCGTCTCTCCGGTTGCTCGGCACGGTCGGTGAGCCGATAAACCCTGCGGCATGGATGTGGTACCAGGAGCACATCGGCCCGAAGGAGTGCCCGATTGTCGATACCTGGTGGCAGACGGAGACCGGGGGGATCATGATCAGTCCACTGCCAGGCGTGACCGCGACGAAGCCGGGGTCGGCGACAAAGCCCATCCCCGGTGTCTCAGCCGAGGTGGTCGATGTCGATGGGGATCCTGTTCCGCTCGGTGGGGGAGGCTTTCTCACCATCACGAAACCGTGGCCGTCGATGCTCCGGTCGATCTACGGCGACGATGAGCGATACATCTCCACGTACTGGGAACGCTACCCGGGTGTGTACTTCCCAGGCGATGGCGCCAAGATCGATGAAGAGGGCTACCTCTGGATCTTGGGCCGGGTCGATGACGTCATGAACATCTCAGGCCACCGCATATCGACGATGGAGGTCGAGTCCGCGCTTGTGTCGCACACGACCGTTGCAGAGGCCGCGGTCGTCGGGGCGACAGACGACCTCACCGGACAGGCGATCGCAGCGTTCGTGACGCTTCGCGGAACAGCCGTGGAATCCGATGCCCTCCTCGAGGAACTGAGGAACCATGTGGCTGTGAAGATCGGTGCCATAGCGAAGCCGAGAACGATCATCTTCACGCCCGACCTGCCCAAGACGAGGTCGGGCAAGATCATGCGGAGGCTATTGCGCGACATCTCAGACAACCGGATCCTCGGTGATGTGACGACGCTGGCGAACGCAGAGGTCGTGGCTGCGATCGCCGAACAGTCTGAGGCCAAGGGAGATGAGGAGTAGGGGTTCGGAAGATAGCCGTCAGCCGTCAGCCGTCAGCTGTCAGGAAGAAGTACTTGGTCATTGGTACTCAGTACTTGGACAGAACCTGGATCACGTTCTGTTCCCTCCCTCACGGAGTGGGGGAGGTGGCCGAGCGCAGCGAGGTCGGAGGGGGAGACCACGATGATCCACTGAGCTTGTGTGCGAGCTGAGTGGTACG
>JBDLIR010000054.1:0-9438 GCA_039714815.1 Actinomycetota bacterium
TACCTGGAAAACGCGCGGATAGGGACGGAGAACGAGCACTCACCTGTCCGCGTCTCTTCGTATTACGTACTACGTACTACGTACTACGTAATACGAAGGAAGCCGTCAGCGGAAGAGCCGTTCTTCGACCGTGAACCGCCTATCCGCGCGTCTCCTCGCTGTTGGCTGTCAGCTGTGAGCTGATTGCTTTAGCCAGTCGTGGAGGAGGGAACCCAGCACAATGACGACGGCTGAGTAGGCGGCGGCGCCGACGGCAAGAGCGATGACGGCCGTCACGCCTGCGGGGCCGGGGAGCCTCTCGGTGATCAGCCACGCGGTGCCGAACGCCGCGAACGCGGCGGGAACCGCAAGGGGGATGGCGCGGCCTGCCGTCAGGAGTACGCGACTTAGTCCCGGCCGTGCATCGGCCGGCCAGTACCAGATGCCGAGGAGGACCGATGTATAGAGGCCGAGCGTCAGCACCGAGGCGATCGCGACGCCCTGGAATCCGATCGAGTTGACCGCAATGAAGTACGTAGGGATCGCCAGGAAAGTGATGGCCGTACCGACGAGCACCGGCGTCCACATCTTTCGTTTTGCGTAGAAGGCCCGTGTGATGATCTGGAGCGCTCCCCACACGGGAATGCCGAAGGCGTACATGAACAGTGCGGCTGCAACGGCATCGGTTTCCGTTGCGGTGAACGCACCCCTTTCGAAGAGAACCCGCACTGCGGGAACGGTCATCGCCGCAACGATCCCTGCTGCTGCGATCGACAGGATCAGGACGGCCCGCAGTGCCTTGTTCACCGTTTCGAGCATCTCAGCGCGCTTGCTCTCAGCGAACAGCCTCGCAAGCGTGGGATACGCGGCGACGGCGGCTGCCTGGGCGATGACCCCGATGGGCACGAACATCACCCGGCGTGCGTACTGGAGGTTGGTCTGAGATCCGGTGCCGGCCATCTCACCGAAAACGGACATGAACAGTTCGTCGAGGGCAACGATCGACTGGCCGAGCATCAGTGGCAGCGCGATGGCCAGGTAGGTGAGGATCGCGGGGTTCGTCCACGATGAGCGAATATCGAACACCATGCCGACCCGGTGCGCTCCCCACACCTGGAGGGCGAAATTCCCTATGAAGGCCCCGATGAGCGCTCCCCAGATGAACCCGGCAGGATCAGGTTCTCCCGTGGCGATCGCATAGGTGACCCCACCAGTGATGATCCCGAGGTTGTATGCGATCGGGGCGATGGTGGGAATCGTGAAGACGCCCTTGGCGTACTGGACGGCTGCGAACATGGCGCCGACCACGAATGCGAACTGTGCCGGCAGGACGATCCGTGTGAGCGTTGTGGTCGACACGACCTGTTCCGGTGAGAAGTCCGGGTACAGCCAGTCGATGAGGGTCGGCGCAGCGATCCACGCTGTCACGATCAGGGCGATCGTCCCCACGGACAGCCACTTGAGGATCGACGAGAACGCTTCCCAGCCGCCGTCTTCATCATCGTCAGCGAGGTACTTCGAGAAGATCGGGATGAACGTGATGGTGAGGAACCCGCCGGCAAGGAGGTAGTTCGCAAAGTCGGGGATGCGGAAGGCAGCGACATAGATGTCGGTGACGGCGTCGGAACCGAGCATCCCAGCGAAGACCATGTCCCTGACGATTCCGAGCAGCCTGGATGCGAGGATGCCGGCAGCGACGATCATCGCTGCGCCACCCATACCTCCACCCGTGAGCTTGGCGAGCAACGACTTCATGGCCTCACGGTACCGCTCACGACGCCCTCATCTGTGCCTTGCTCAGGCAAGATCGCGCTGGCGCAGCATCACAGCAGTGATCGCGCCTGCGACGATGAGTACTGTGCCAACGCCGAGCAGAGGCACGACAGTCGAAGGTGTGAGCGAACCGATCAGTTCGTCGAGGACGGGTGGCGATTCGCTCGCCAACGCTCCGAACCCGGATAGTCCGATACGCCACGGAGAGATCGTCGCGAGCGCCGGCAAAGCCGAGATCACACCTCCCTCGAACAGGAACAGGTAGACCATGGCGATGAGGACGGCCCTGTCCGTGAGGAAGCCGAGAGGCACGAGGACCGATGTGTACAACGCGGTTGTGATGACCACGGCGAATCCCATTCCCACGATGAGCGAAGGGTTGCCGTGCTGTGCGACGTGGACAGCCCCGAGGGCGAGAGCGCCGATGAGTCCGATCGCTGTCGCCGCGACGATTGCGGCGGCAGTTTTCGCGCCCCCGAGAGCCGTCCGGGGGATAGGCCGCAGTGCGATGAAGCTGAGCGTCTCATCGCGTCGCTCCGAGCCGAGTGCACCAGCACCAAGGACGATGGAGACGACGGGGACAGCGAGGGCAAGCAGCATTGCAGCACCGATCACGACGAACGATTCGAGGGCGGCGTCTGCTGTGCGGTTCTGGGTCGACAACACGTAGACGAGGGCAGGGATCAGTTGGATCAACACGAGGACGACCGTTCTGCGAACAGGCAGGGCCTGGCGCAGAGACATCGTCATGAGAGAGGTCAGCGGTCTCATCGTCCCTCGACCAGGTAGCGGAATACGGACTCAAGGGATTGGTCCTGCGGCCGGAACCCTGTGATCCGCGCTCCGATCTCCGCAGCGATACGCGGGGTGTCCTTCCCGAGTGTCGCTATGTCGTCCGTCGAGACGGAGATCCCATCGTCGGTTCCGTTGACGCCGATCGCTGCCGATGATCGGAACAGTGCTGACCCGAGTTCACGCGGCGCATCTGTTGCGATGCGCACCACATAGGGGATGTCGCGCATGGACGCCCTGATCGCTTCCACCGAGCCTGCGGCGGCGAGTCTGCCGTCGACTATGGCGATGACACGGTCAGAGACCCGCTCGACCTCCTCGAGGACATGGGACGATACGATCACAGTCTTGCCCTGTTCCCCGAAACCCTCGAACAGGGAAATGAGGTGTGCGCGTTGGATGGGATCGGTCCCATTGAGCGGTTCGTCGAGGATGAGAACATCGGGATCGGTGACGATGGCCGCCGCGACCTTGATCCTCTGGCGCATGCCCTTGGAGTATCCCGAGATGAGTCTGTCCGCCGCGTCGGCCATCTCGACGACGTGCAGTGCATCATCGGGTCCGTCTCTGTCTGTGACATTCGACAGTGCCGCGCTGTAGCGGACGAATTGCCTGCCGGTGAGTTCGTCATAGACGGCGTCCTCGTCCGGGACCATCGCAACGGATGCGAACACGCTGTTCGTGGTTCGCGGGTCGTCGCCGAGCACCGTGATCTTCCCGTTGGACACCGATGTGAGCCCGGAGATCATACGGAACAGGGTCGTCTTGCCCGCACCGTTCGGGCCGAGCAGGCCGGTGACGCCTGGGCCGAACGAGCATGACAGGCCGGAGACAGCGACCTTCTGCCCGAACCACTTAGAGACAGTCGCGACTTCGATAGTGGGGTCAGCCGCGAACGCCGGGTCTCCGATCACATCAACCCCCGGTATCTCCGTACGGAGAACATGACAGCGCCAGCCCCGATGACGGTAAGCGCTGCGATGCCCGTCAACGGATGGATGTCTGCTGCTGCGAGCAGCGAATCGGGGTTGACCGACCCGAACACCCAGTGGTTGGCTGCATCGGCGGTGTTGATGGGTGTGACCAGAGCGACCCATCGGCCGCCTGGCACGACGGAGTTCCGCACCAGCGCTTCGGAGAACGCGGTGAGTCCGATGATCACCGCGAGGTAGACGCTTGCGGCGATCGACTTGCGGTTCACGAGGCTGGCGATCACGAACCCGAGCGGCACATACGCAACGAGGTAGATCGCCGTCACGGCAAGGATCTTCGGGATCGTCGGGGCGGCGTTGACTACTCCCTGCACGATGCCCTCGGGGTCAGTGCCTGCCTGGCCGATGAAGAGGAGCAGTTGGGGGAGCAACAGGAAACCACCGACCACGGTCACGGCACCAGCGAACCGCGCAGCGAGATAGTCGTTCGATGTCAGAGGCCGCGAAGACAGCATCGAGAGCACGCCGTCTTTGCGGTCGGGTATCAACAGCTCGGGCGCCGCAAGAGCGGTGAAGAGCAACACGATCGTGCCCCCGAGTTGAAAGAAGCTGGAATTGGCAGATGCGAGGTCGAATTCGTTCGAGACGCCTGCCGGCACGACGAACGCGATGCCGACGGAAACGATGGCCGGGAGCACCGCAATGGCTACGAGGATCCACGGCATGATCTTGCGCCTGGCCTTGCGCCTGATCCCGAGCACGCGCCTGGCTCCGTCGCCCCATACCGTGAGCCTGGCGCCGTTTCTGCCTCTCCGTTCACCGTGATACGGCTCGTACCCGAGGTCGTAGACGGCACCTTGGTCGGATGTCATCGGTCTGTCCCGTATTCGAGGAACTGGTCCTCCAGGGAAGACCCCGAAGCGCTGAGGCTCAACAACGATGCCCCGCTGCGCACTGCCGCGTCTCGAACGAGGTCGAACCCGTCGCCGTCTGCGTATCTGACGCTGAGCCTTGGCCCATCGCGCGATACCTCGGCGCCGGCGTCCTCGAGGACGATCTCCATGCGATCGGCACCCTCGATGAGTTCGATACGAATGACATCGGAGTCGTCTGCCTGGTCGAGCGGCCCTGAGTTGAGGAGCGTTCCTTCATCGAGCATCACGACGTAATCGCAGGTCCTCTCGATGTCACGCAAGACATGGGACGACACGATCACGTCGATACCGTAGGTTCCCAGACGGCCGATCAGGTCGAGCATCTCCTCACGCCCGCTCGGGTCGAGACCGGCGGTCGGTTCGTCGAGGAACACGAGTTTCGGGTCGTGGACGATCGCCTGAGCGAGTTTTGCACGCTGCTTCATGCCTGTGGAGAAGTCGCCGAGGTACCGGAACCGCTCCTCGTTGAGGCCGACGAGCGTGAGGACATCCGATGCTCGCTGCCGTGCAGCCTGTTTTGGGAGACCGGCTGTGCCGGCGGCGTAGATGAGGAAGTCGGCAGCGGTCTGGTCGAGAGGTAGGCAGGCACCTTCGGGCATGTACCCCACGATGCTGCGGATCGCGATCGCGTCCTTGTGCGTATCCATTCCAAGCACGGTCCTCGTGCCTGTCGTTGGCGTGAGGATCCCGAGAAGGATCTTGATCAGGGTCGACTTTCCAGCTCCGTTCGCACCGACCAGTCCTGTCCGGCCCTTCGGAACCGCGAGATCCAACGAGTGCAGCGCAACGACCGACCCGTAGGCGTGGCCGATCTGAGTAGTCGTGAAGGCGGTTTCTGGCATCACCTGGAACACTATCGCTGTCGCGTTCCGATGACCTCCACGTCTGACGGTACCATCGCGCAATGGACGTCTTCCTTTCGATCATCGGTGCCTCCGTCGCGACGTGGCTCGCTATCGAATTGTTCCGCTCCTGGCGTACGAGCAAGCGTCTCCACGCCGAGATCTGGGCGATCGCATTCGGAGCGTATGCGCTTGCAACCTGGGCGCTGGCTTCCGGTCTCGGGTTCGGGTGGACGTCGTTCAGCTTTCGCTCGTTCTACTTCCTCGGCGCGATCGCGAACATTGCGCTCCTTGCGGCCGGCTCGATAGCGCTGCACTCGGTGACGTGGGGGAAGCGTGCGATGAACGTGACAGCGTTGTGGCTTGTCTTCGGCTTCTTCGCAACGTTCCTTGCACCGATCACCGAATTTCTGCCCCCCTCTGCTATCCCGGAAGGCAGCGACGTGTTCGGATTCACCTTCGCTATCGAGGCGCTCACGCTTCCCGGGCCGCGAATGTTCGCCGCTATTTCGGGTGCAGTCGGCTCGATCATCATCATCGTGCTCGCCGTCGTCACCGCCGTCAGATCTTGGAACTCGACGCGGCGGCTCGCCTACGGGAACCTGTTGATCGTCGCAGGGACCATCGTGCCTGCAACCGGTGGGTCGCTCACCGCCCTTGGCGAGTCTGCGGCCCTGTCGCTGACGTTGACCGTAGGGATCCTGCTTCTGTGGTGGGGATACACCATGGCATCGGGGAGTAGACGGTAGAACCCTCTTCTTCCCTCCCTTGGACGAAGTCCGGGGGAGGTGGCCGAGCTTGCGAGGTCGGAGGGGGCAGAGAAGTGACGCATACGCAGAAGCCCCCTCTGTCTCGTTCCTCGACATCTCCCCCGTCCAAAGAGCCGGGGGAGAGGGAAGAGTGAGGTTACTTCTTCTTCGATGCCCGCTTCTTGCGGTCTCTCCAGCCCAAGGTGACGTAGCGCCAGTAGCTTGTCGTCGGCTTCGCTTCATCTGGGGGCTCTTCATCGGTGATCGCCGGCGTTGATGTCGCTTCTGGTATCTGGTGTCTGGTATCTGGTGTCTGCTGTCTGGTCTCTGTGTTCTGTGCTCTCATCTCGGCCAGGCGTTCACGAAGGAACTTGGCTTCGGTCTCTGCCTTGGCAGCACGTTCTCGCGCCTCTGCGAGTTGCTGGCCGGCCTCGTGGAGGTTGCCCAACTGGTTGAGCATCTTGTTCCAGGAGTCCAGCGGTACGAGCAGTGTGCCTTCGGGTGCGATCGGAGTCTCAGCCACGTGGGGTTCGTCCTCAGGCTCGGCCTCATCTGCAGCTTCGACCTCGTCCACCGTGTCGTCCGTGGCGTCATCCTCGACGACCTCGTCGGGAATCGGCTCCACGTCTACGCCCTCATCGACCTCCTCGGGTTCGGAGTCGTCCAACACAAGCGTTACTTCCCTGCCAAGGTCGTGGGCATGGGCGACAATGGCATCGAGATCGACCATCCGCAACGAGATGTCTCCATCGGGCTTGAGATAGGTTGGGATCGCATTCTTCCGCGCCCACTTGCGCAGTGTGTTGACCGGTATGCCCGTCGCAGCCTCCGCATGCTTCAAAGTCACGTACGTGCCGTCGAGCCCGCGGCTCGCGGGTCGATCGGTCTGCCGCTTCGCCGACGGGCGTGGAGGGCTCTTGCGAGCGTGTGATCCGGAACGGAGCGCTTCCGTCTCCCAGCGTTGTGATGCATCCATAGAGAGCAGCCTACAGCCGACAGCCGACAGCCAACAGCCAGAAGAGGTCGGGGGTGCGGGGTCCCGAGGGCTGCGTCGATGTGATCTTCGCGGAAAGCGGAAAGCGGAAGGCGGAGAGCGGTCTGCTATTCGATCCCTATGAGAGCGAGGATCTGGGTTACTGCGTCGTCGAGGTTGACCGTTGTCGTGTCGATGGTCAGGTCGGGATGCTCCGGTGCCTCGTAGGGGGCGCTGATTCCGGTGAAGTCGGTGATCTCGCCGTTGCGGGCCATCTCGTAGAACCCTTTCGTGTCGCGCTCTTCGCACACCTCGAGCGGCGTTGAGATGTGCACTTCGAAGAACGCGATATCAGCGTTGCAGTGCTGGTACTTCACGGCCTCGCGCCCGTCCGCATAGGGACTGATCAAGGGTGCGAACACGACGATCCCGGCGTCCGCCATCAGGCGGGCGACCTCGCCGACTCGCCTCACGTTCTCGACACGGTCATCGGCACTGAAGCCGAGACCGGCGTTGAGTCCATGACGGATGTTGTCTCCATCGAGCGTGTAGGCGGGGCGGCCAGCCTGGATCACAGCCATCTCACACCGGTGAGCGACCGTTGACTTGCCGCTGCCTGACAGGCCTGTCATCCACACGGTGCAGCCTTCGCCGTTCGTCACCTCGTTGCGCGCTGCTCGTGGGACTTCGCCCGGATGCCACCGGACATTGTCCGTCACAGCGCTGCTCCGCCAATGATCCCTGCGCCGACGGTGTTGTTGGTCGCCTCATCGATGAGGATGAAGGAACCCGTCTGTCGGTTCTTGCGGTATTCGTCGAAGAAGATCGGCTCGGTAGTGCGCATCGTCACTCTTCCGATCTCGTTCAACCCGAGTTCGGTCGCATCGTCGATGCGGTGGAGTTCCGACACGTCGAAGCGGTACTGCAGATCCCTGATCAGGGCTCTCGCGGACTTCGTTGTGTGCTTGATCGTGTACTTGGAGCCTTTGCGAAGCTTTACCGAGTCGGACATCCACGTGACGATCGCATCGATGTCCTGTCCGATCTCTGGCTGGTTGTGCGGGCGACAGATCATGTTCCCGCGAGAGACGTCGATGTCGTTTTCCAGACGAAGGACGACGGAGAGCCCTGCCGGTGCCTCGTCAACAGGGCCGTCGAACGTGTCGATCGATGCGATCGTCGACTGGAATCCCGAGGGAAGCACCATGATCTCGTCACCGGGTCGGAACACTCCAGACGCGACCTGGCCTGCATACCCGCGATAGTCCGCGTGTTCTCTCGTATGTGGTCGGATGACGTACTGGACGGGGAACCTGGTGTCGATGAGATTGCGGTCGGACGCAACGTGGATCTCCTCGAGCGTCTTGAGCAGCGGTGACCCCTGGAACCACGCCATGTTCTCCGAGTCGTTGACGACGTTGTCGCCATCGAGTGCGGACATCGGGATGAAGCGAAGATCGGCGATGTCGAGGCGGGCGGCGAACTCCCTGAACTCCTCGGTGATCTCTTCGTACACCTCTTGTGAGTAGTCGACGAGATCCATCTTGTTCACACACAGGACGAGGTGAGGCACACGGAGGAGCGATGCGATGAACGCATGCCTGCGTGTTTGCTCGAGGATCCCTGCACGGGCATCGACGAGTACGAGGGCGATGTCGGCGGTCGATGCCCCCGTGACCATGTTCCTGGTGTACTCGATGTGCCCGGGGGTGTCTGCGAGGATGAACTTGCGACGAGGTGTTGCGAAGTAGCGATATGCGACATCGATCGTGATGCCCTGCTCGCGTTCTGCCCTGAGCCCGTCGGTCAACAGAGCGAGGTCGACGTAGTCTGAGCCCCGCCTCCGGGACGCCTCTTCGATCGCCTCGAGTTGGTCCTGGAAGATCTGTTTCGTGTCGTAGAGCATCCGGCCGATGAGCGTGCTCTTGCCATCATCTACGGATCCTGTTGTCGCAAGTCTGACGAGTTCCACGTGCTCCATTAGAAGTACCCCTCTTTCTTGCGGTCTTCCATGGCGGCCTCGGATGTGCGGTCGTCTGCCCTGCTTGCACCACGTTCGGTGATCCGCGTGGTCGAAACCTCATCGATGATCTCGGCGACCGTCGTGGCGGCTGATGCGAACGCACCGGTGCATGACATGTCGCCAACGGTGCGGAACCGCACGGTTCCTTCGAACACCTCTTCGTGTTCCATCCGCATGATGTAAGGGCTGTCTGCCATCAGCAGGCCATCGCGCTCGAAGACCATCCGCTTGTGCGAGAAGTACACGGAGGGCAATTCGATGTTCTCTCGCCCTATGTACTCCCACACGTCGACCTCTGTCCAGTTGGAGATGGGGAACGATCGTATGTGCTCACCCCGGCGATGGCGGGCGTTGTAGAGATTCCACAACTCCGGGCGCTGGTTCTTGGGGTCCCACTGGCTGAACTCGTCCCTGAAGGAGAACATGCGCTCCTTCGCCCT
>JBDLIR010000055.1:0-9366 GCA_039714815.1 Actinomycetota bacterium
GACCTGAACGAATCGTGTCTGCATGAAACACTCCAAAATACAATCGCAAAGACGCGTGAGGCCCCGCGTTCCTGTCGCATATGCGGGCCTGCTTGTCATCGCTCTCGTAGCGGTGATCGGCTTTGCTGCGTTCTCCCCCTCTGGCGGCCCAGCCGACATAGCCCCCACGACCACTGGCGTCGAAGCCAGCGCCGCCGCTGCGCCGATGTCAGCACGGGTCGCTTCCGCCGTTCTTGCGATCCGTGTAACCAACGCCGGCACCAGGACCGCCACCACACAACCCGTTGTCACGACCAGCACCGAAGCAGAGCCGACCGACGTCCCAGATGCGGAGAACGATGCTGCGGCAACGCAAACCACGACCGCAGCCGTTGCGGAGACGACTACCACGCAGCTAGCGGCAGCGCCCCAGAGTGCGCCTGCCGATACAACACCACCATCGTTCACGATCACGTCACCCCACGATGGACACACCGTCGATTCGACGTTCGTCGAGTTCAAAGGAACCGTCGAGAACGGGGCCACTGTGCGCTCCGGGCCGTATGAAGCAGCGGTGAACGACGACGGCACGTGGTCGCTCTCGCTCGCCGTCGTCGCCGGTGAGAACGGTGCTTCGTTCACAGCAACAGACTCCGCAGGTAACACCTCATCCGCCAGAATCGTCGTCAACTACTCACCGCCGGAAACAACGACGACCAACGCACCTGCCACCACGACGACCACACAGGCGCCGACATCGACTGCAACCACGACAACCACAACGGCACCTTCATCGTCGTCTCCGAAGTGGTCACCGAACTGGCCCGCCGATGCCGGCGGCATCCGCGACGTCGAGGCGTGGAGACCGTTGGTCGAGCAGTATTGGGCCGCTGATCGAGTTGACTGTGTGCTCGGCATCATACTCACAGAGTCCAGGGGCGACCCCAGGGCGTACAACTCCGCATCTGGAGCGTCCGGACTCATGCAACACCTGATCAAGTACTGGCCAGGCCGTGCCGCAAGCGCAGGGTTCAAGGACTCCGACGGCCTCGTCGCCTCCCCCTACAACGGCGAGGCGAACATCGCAGCCGGCGCCGTGATCGCAGGCTCAGGAGACAACTGGTACGCCCCATGGGGCCACCTCACCACCTACGGGTCGTGCTCGGGCTGACGACCGCGGTAGAATCGGCACATGAACCAGACCGTGAAGAACCTCATCCGCATCGGCGGCGCTATCGCAGGGCTCGGGGCGGCGATCTGGGCGATGAGCGACAGGCTTCTACCCTCGCCTGAGATCCACGACGAACCGCCTCCGCTGTTCCGGATCCCTCAACAGCCAGATGACCTCACCGAGATCAAGGGCATCGGCCCTGTGAAGGCCGGTAAGTTGAACGATGCCGGGATCAATACGTTCGCAGACGTGGCGTCGATGCCGCCGGACGAACTGGCTGGCGTCGCAGAGACATCGGTTGCGACCGCAACACGGTGGAGCGAAGACGCACGAGCACGTAGCTGACGTGCTGTACCTGACAGACCCCGAGAACCTGGGCGAGGTTCTCGGCGACGAGCCGGCGTATCGAGCCGACCAGCTCAGAGAGTGGCTGTACACCGCGCCGGTGCTCACCGTCGATGACATGACGAACCTCCCGAAGGCTCTGCGCGAGACGATACGAGACGATCTGTGGCCGTTCAGCGTCGATGTGAGCCAGACCGCCGACCGCGGCCGGACGATCAAATGGCTCTTTCGGTGCACAGACGGTTCACCGATCGAAACCGTTCTGATGGGATACTCCAACAGGACCACGCTGTGTATTTCGTCCCAGGTCGGATGTGCGATGGGGTGCACCTTCTGCGCCACCGGCCAGTTCGGATTCGACCGGCACCTCGACGCTGGAGAGATCGTTGCACAGGTCGCTTACGCCAACGCGTACCTCGCTGCCCATCCCCTCCCGAACAGTCCCGGACGGGTTACCAATGTCGTGTTCATGGGTATGGGTGAACCGCTTGCGAACTACGACAACACCATCGAGTCGATCCGAAGGATGACCGGGGCGATGGGGATGTCTGCACGGTCGATCACGGTGAGTACCGTCGGGTTCGTGCCTGGGATGCGCAAGCTCATCGACGAACCCTGGCCCGTGTATCTCGCCGTCAGTCTCCATTCGACCATCCCCTCTGAGCGGACCAAGCTCGTCCCTATCAACGACCGGTACCCCATCGTCGACGTCATCGCGGCCGCACAGGACTACTACGAGGCGAAAGGGCGGCGGATCAGCCTCGAATGGACCCTCATCGCAGGCGAGAACGACTCCGACCTCGAAGCGGAGGGGCTTGCCCGAATCGCACGCCAGATTCGCGCACATGTCAACGTGATCGCTCTCAACCCGACGCCTCTGAGTACCGATAGGCCCCCGGATCGTGACCATGTGGACCGCTTCATCGCAACGCTCAAACGGCACGGGGCGAACGTCACCCTCAGAGACACGAGGGGCCAGGACATCGACGCGGCGTGCGGGCAGCTTCGCCTTCGAGCGGAAACGTCTTGAGCTAACCTCCGCACCGACCAACGGGAGAGAAACGGGAGAGATATGCGACTCGAACCAGGCGAGAGAGCACCGGACTTCACAGGAACGGACCAAACAGGGTCTGTGCGCAGCGCACACGAGTTCCAGGACTCGAAACTCGTTCTGTACTTCTACCCGAAGGCCTTCACACCAGGGTGCACAACGGAGAGTTGCGACTTCGCCGAGCGCTACGAGACCTTCACCGACCGGGGTTATGCGATCATCGGGGTGTCACCGGACTCCCCTGAAAAGCTGGCGAAGTTCAAGGAGAAGTACGACCTCCCCTTCGATCTGTTGTCTGACCCGGACCACACCATCGCCACGGCCTACGGGGCGTACGGGATGAAGAAGAACTACGGGCGAGAGTACATGGGGATCATCCGATCGACCTTCCTCATCGCCGACAGCACGATCGAGGTCGCTTTCTACAACGTCAGGGCCAAAGGCCACGCCGAACGAATTGCAGGAGTCGTTACTCCATGACGCCCCCGGTCCGCACAGCCGTATTCCCCGTAGCCGGCCTTGGAACGAGGTTCCTGCCTGCCACGAAATCGATTCCGAAGGAACTCCTCCCGATCGTCGACAGGCCGCTGATCCAGTACGCGGTCGATGAGGCACGGGCTGCAGGCATCGAGAACTTCGTCTTCGTCACCGGCCGGGGCAAGGGGGCCATCGAAGATCATTTCGATGTGAGCTACGAACTCGAACAAACCCTGGCATCCCGAGGAAAGATGCGCGACCTCGAAGAGTTGCACGCATTGCGGCCAGGCCCCGGTCAGGTGGCATACGTACGCCAGATGGAACCGCTCGGCCTCGGGCATGCTGTGTGGTGCGCCCGCCACATCGTGGGAAACGAACCATTCGCCGTCCTCCTCGCCGACGAACTCATCCTTGCGGAGCCGCCGTCGCTGGCGTCGATGATCGAGGTTCATGAGCGGACGGGAGGGAACGTCGTGCTGGTCGACGAGGTGCCCGAATCCGCAACGGGACAGTACGGGATCATCGACCCCGGCGTCTCGACGGGGTCTGCGATCGAAGTGAAGTCGATGATCGAAAAACCGGACCCATCGGTCGCTCCATCGAACCTGGCGATCGTCGGCAGATACGTGCTCACAGCACCGATCATGGACATCCTCGAGACCACAGGCGAAGGCGCGGGAGGCGAGATTCAGCTCACAGACGCCCTCGTGGCGTCCCTTCCGTCACAGCCGTTCCATGCAGTGCGGCTCAACGGCCAACGATACGATTGTGGATCGAAGACGGGATTCATCGAGGCGACGATCAAGCTGGCGCTCGAACGCGACGACCTTCGAGGAGACGTCCAGCGGCTCGTCAATACTCTTGCAAGCGAGTCGTAGCCTGGAACATACGCAACACCGAAAGAACACGATGACGAAACTCAATGAACTCCACAACGAGGGCCAGTCGGTCTGGTACGACTTCATCCGGCGTGACATGCTCAAGGGTCCTGGCCTTCAAGATCTCGTAGCCGATGGCGTGCGCGGGGTGACGAGCAACCCATCGATATTCGAGAAGGCGATCGGTGGCTCGGACCTCTACGACGAGCAACTCTCCACGCTCGCTGCGACCGATGCCCAGTCCGCATTCGAAGCGCTCGCCATTTCCGACATCCAGGGAGCTGCGGACATCCTGGCGAGCGTGTACGCCCGGTCGAAAGGCGATGACGGGTATGTGAGCCTCGAGGTCTCACCGAGACTCGCTCACGACACCGAGGGCACCATCGCGGATGCCAGGCGGCTGTGGGCAGAAGTCGACCGGCCGAACCTGATGGTGAAGGTGCCCGCCACAGCCGCAGGCATCCCTGCTATCGAGGAGTTGACGGCAGATGGCATCAATATCAACGCGACCTTGATGTTCTCCCTCGCTGACTACGAAGCAGTCGCATCAGCGTACGTGCGCGGCACGCTCCGCGCAGTCGAACCTGAACGCCTCGCATCGGTTGCATCGTTCTTCGTGTCACGTGTCGACAGTGCCACCGATGCAGCCCTCGACGCCATCGGGACACCCGAAGCATCCGCCGCACGGGGCAGAGCCGCCATCGCAAACGCAAAGCTGGCCTACCGGCGCTACCAGGAGATCTTCGGAGGGCCCCGGTTCGCGCAGCAGTCCAGCGACGGTGTGCGGGCACAGCGGGTGCTCTGGGCATCGACTTCAGCCAAGAACCCCTCATACAGGGACGTCATGTACGTCGAGGAACTCATCGGGCCGAACACGGTCAACACCGCTCCACCGGACACCATCGACGCGTTCCTCGATCACGGGGTAGTCAAGACAGGGTCGCTGTTCCACGATGTCGACGAAGCCGATGCCTTCATCACTTCTCTGGGAGACATGGGAGTCGACTTCGATGGGATCACGTCGCAACTCCAGATAGACGGTGTTGCATCCTTCGCCGCCGCGTTCGAGAGCCTGCTTGGCACGATCTCCACGAAGTTGGCCTGACACCATGGCTATCTCATGGCGATGTTCACGCACCACCGAAGCGATCACATCCCGAACTGAGCGGTGGGACCAGGCCCGGTTGATCGACCGCTTGTGGGAGTGCGACCCCACGGTATGGAGCCGCGAACCCGTCCCTGAGATCGAGGACCGCCTCGGCTGGCTCACCCTGCCTGCTACCTCACGGGATCTCGTGGGAACCATCGAGGAGCTCCATGACGCGGCCGTCGCAGCGGGGATCACGCACATCGTGCTGCTCGGCATGGGCGGGTCATCTCTTGCACCCGAAGTGTTCGCTTCGTCGCTGCCACACGCCGACATCGACCCGTTGCTGGTGGTACTCGACTCCACACACCCCGACGCCGTCGCAGCCGTCCAAGCCGGTACAGACCCGCACACGACGTGGTACGTCGTCGCGTCGAAATCGGGGACCACGCTCGAGACGATGTCGTTCTTCCACTGGTTCTGGGCGGTCGCGGATGGGGCGCTCGACGCACCAGGTGAACACTTCATAGCTATCACCGATCCCGGCACACCGCTCGACACGATCGCATCGCAGCGATCGTTCCGCGCCACGATCTCCGCAGACCCGACCGTCGGCGGCAGGTACTCGGCGCTGACGGCCTTCGGCCTGGTTCCTGCGGGCCTCACCGGAGCCAACCTCACCGCTCTGCTCGACGCAGCCGCTGATGCCGCAGCGATGTGCGGCCCGCATGTCGCCCTCGACGAGAACCCGGCTTTCGTGCTCGGTGCGCTGCTGGGCACAGAAGCCCTCTCAGGCAACGACAAAGCCCACATCGTCGCCAGTGAGCCGGTGAGTGCACTCCCCATCTGGACCGAGCAGCTCATCGCCGAGTCGACGGGCAAGGATGGAAAGGGAATCGTGCCCGTCGACGGTGGACCCAACCCCTCTCGCGCCACGGATGGCATCGTGGTCGGTATCGGGGGCGAACCGATCGAGGGCACCGACTTCATGCTCACGGTGGCCGATGCCGACGACATCGCTGCGGCGATGTTCGTTCTGGAACTCGCAACAGCGATCGCCGGCGAGATCCTCGGCATCCATCCGTTCAACCAGCCAGATGTCCAGATCGCCAAGAAACTCGCTGCGTCCGCGATGGCGGGCGAACTCGAAAAACCGGCGGTGCCACCGATCGCTGTGTCGTCGGAAGGGCTCGACGCGGCGCTCAGCGAGCTGTTCGCAGAGCCGAACCCGTCGTACGTGTCCATCCATGCGTACCTCGCTCCGACTCCTGAGACTGATCGGCATCTCGACGCGATCCGGAATGTTGTCGATAGAACCGCTGGTGTCTACACGACAGCCGGATACGGACCACGGTTCCTCCATTCGACCGGACAGGTCCACAAAGGAGGCCCGGCAGGCGGTCTGTTCCTCCAGATCATCGATACGCCCTCTGCTGTGCTCCCTGTTCCCGGCTCGGCGTTCTCGTTCAATGAGTTGATCGCGGCGCAAGCAGAAGGGGACCTCGCAGCGCTCGCATCGAAAGGGCGCAATGCTCTGTCTGTCGACCTAGGGAGTGGCTCTGCGCAAGGCTTCGATCTCCTACTCATAGCGATCGACGACGCCCTGTCATGACGTTTGGCACGCTTGACGGGCCCGCGGCCTGAGTCAGACGACTGACGATCCGAGCAGAAGGCCAAGAGCGGCAGCGGCGATCCCCGCTACCGCCGGCACAACAGCGATCCCCGCACGCAGCAGCCCGCTTCCTGCCGTGTCAACATCGACCATCCACGTCGAGAACGTTGTGTATCCCCCAAGAGCCCCCGTTGTGAGCGGGAGGAGGTTCACCGGCAACGCACCTGCTCTGTCGAGGCCAACCGCGACCCCGAGCGCAAACGCACCGAGGATGTTCACCAGGGTGATCGGGAGGGGAAAGCCGGAACGATGATCCGGGAGGATGACTGTGGCCAACCAGCGCGACAACGCGCCGAACGCCCCTCCGAAAGCCACGAGTACCCAGATCATCGCTGCTCAGCGAACCTTCGACCGATCGTCGCAGCGACAAGACCGACGCCTATCGTTGCGACCGCGTACACAGAGCCGATGAGGAAGTCACCCGTCTCGAAGAGTTCCACCACTTCGAAGCTGAAGGCAGAGAACGTTGTGAACGACCCGAGGATCCCCGCAGCGACGAAACCGACCATCAGCGTCGACCACCGGTTCGAGTTCCGCACATGGGCCGCGTACCAACCAAGCACGAGGGCACCGGTGACGTTCACGAACAGGACCGCCCACAGTGTGAGCACACCGTTGTTCACGGCAGCCTGTGCGATAGCCGCTCGTGCGAGCGTGCCCAACCCACCGCCCACGGCAACGGTGACACCGATCTGCACCTGGTCCTTCATCGTGGTCCCGACTCATTCGACGACATGGTGAGACGATAAGATCTCCCCGTCA
This sequence comes from Actinomycetota bacterium, assembly GCA_039714815.1. Lineage (GTDB taxonomy): Bacteria > Actinomycetota > Acidimicrobiia > Spongiisociales > UBA5794 > JAMBLL01. Next base: position 7,423 of record JBDLIR010000055.1, read on the forward strand.
CGCGTCGCATTCCGACCGGACAGGTTCGTCTGACGACCCGGCGTCCTGTCCCTCGATCACCCGCTTGACCTTCGACCGTACGCGACCGAGGTCGAGCACAGGATGAAACAGGCCATCGCGCTCTGGCTCCCAGTACCAGTGGACGAAACCGACCGTCTCGATGTCGTCGAAATCGAGCCTCGCTGCGGCGGTCAGCAGGTCGGGTGCGAGCGACAGGGGGAAGTTCGTCACGACCGAACCCTCGACGGCGTCAACGATCGACGAGAAGCTACGAAGCAGTGTGAGCGGCTCGGCCTTCGCTGCCACGGCACGCACCATGCACCGCTGTCTCTGCATCCTCGCGTAGTCGCTCGAGTTCTTGCGCGCCCTGGCGTACGCAAGCGCTTCGGGTCCGCTCAGGTGGTTCCAGCCAACATCGACATCGACCTTTGCCCACGGATCACCCTCGCGAGGTGGCGACACTTCGGCCTCGACCGGGTTCTGGACATACACGTCGACGCCATCGATCGCGTCGACGAGGTCGACGAATGCAGCCATATCCACGAGCGCGTAGTAGTCGATGGGGATGCCCATCACATACTCGAGGGTGTCGCGCAGCATGGCCATGCCAGGGTCCACCTCGTTCGGGTACGTCCTCGTCCACTTCCTCGTGTACGCATACAGGGCGTTGAGTTGCTCGGGGAAACACTTGCAGTCTGCAGATAGCTCGGGCTCATCCTCGTCGACACTGATCCTGGCGTTCACGCTCTCCTGCAAGCCTACGAACGCGTCCTCGAAGCGACGTGGCAGGGGTGTGTGGCCGAGGTTCCTCGGGAATCCGAACACTGCGGCCTTGCCCGTTGCGAGATCGAGCGTTGCCACCATCATCGTGTCGGTGCGCATGCCTCCCCTACCGGGGCCACCGTCTCCTCCACCGAGGAGAATCGTGATCCTGTCGGCACCGACGCGCTCGTCGAACGGCAGGAAGGGGACCCCTGCTCCAGAGTTCGGATTCTCCCCGATGATCTTGGTCCACGTCGCGACCGCATCCGGATCACCGATGCCTTCTCTGAAGATGAGATTTCGCCGGGACTTCTCGCTGTCAGGGTCCACCTCGAAGTACAGGATCGCTTCCTTCTCGTACAACTCGGGTGCCAGCGTGTCTGCAACAGCAGGGTCAGGCACGATGTCGGCATCCGTTCCGATCGGGATGATCGCTTCCGCGGGAACATCTTCGCCTTCTAGAACGAACACCGTATCGACCAGGACGAGGGCATCAACAGTGAGCTTGCCGATCGCTGCGTGCGGGACGAAGACCACGACTCCGACGAGCAACCAGCCGGCAGCGACCGCCGCCAGCCGACGGTGCTTCCCGAGATCGGTGCTCGAACCAGCAACTCGGTACGCATCGATCGCAGACGCCAACCGCCAGACCGCCGCAAGGACATCGACAACCAGAAGCCCCCACAGCGCCCTGGGTGTAAGGGCAACGCCCACGATCGAAGCAGTGCTCGAACGCGATGCGACAACAACCATGACTGCTGCGACGAGGGCGGGAGACAGCCACATCGCGGCGCGGCGGTACCGGCGGAGGTACAGATGCCCGAATCCGGGCATCAGCACCGAAAGAGCGACCGCGACCCAGCGATACCGCTTCGGTGCACCCTCGTTGCGGCTTGTCTCGTCCATACAAGAACGGTACCGCGCGCAGAGACAACAGAAGTCAGATGCCAGATACCAGATACCAGATGCCAGATGCCAGATACCAGATGGTCGGGAGCGTAAATCGTAAGTCGGAAGAGAGCCGTCAGCCGTCAGCAGAGCACAGAAGGAAAGCGGAGAGCGGAACGCGCAGCGAGGTCGGATGGGGAGACCACGATGATCCACTGAGCTTGTGTGCGAGCTGAGTGGTACGACTTGGTTTCCCCCTCTGTCTCGTTCCTCGACATCTCCCCCGTCCAAAGA
>JBDLIR010000056.1:0-9348 GCA_039714815.1 Actinomycetota bacterium
GACTGGATCTGAGCTGAATGGAGGAACGCGGTGGCGGCCAGCCAGGGCATCAGTGCCGTGTTCTCCACCGAATCCCAAGCCCAAAACCCGCCCCAGCCGAGCTCGACGTACGCCCAGTTCGCTCCGAGGACCATGCCGAGGGCGAGGGCGGTCCATGAGACCAAAAGCCAACGGCGTACGAGCGCGAGCCAGGCCGCGTCCGTGCGACCGGTGATCACAGCGGCGACCGTGAGCGAGAAGGGAGCGATGAGCGTCGTGAGCCCGATGTACAAGATCGGCGGGTGGTAGACCATTGCCGGGTGCTGCAGGATCGGCACCAGCCCGCCCCCATCGATGGCCGGTATTGCGAGCTTGCTGAAAGGGGACACCACGAGCTCGCCGAGAACGAGGAAGGCAACCACGGTGACTGCCACGGTTGCAGCAGTTGCGGGAACCAGGTGCGGAACGACTCTGCGCGCTGATCGCACGCCGACCGCCCCCGAGACCGATAGAAGAGCCGACCAGAACAGCAACGAACCTGCCATGCCTCCCCAGATCGCAGAGAGCCGGTACGGCCAGGGGGTAGCTCTGCTCGTGGTTTCAGCAACGTAGGTGAGGGAGAAGTCGCCAGAAACCAACGCCCACCCGAGGGCACAGACTGCGATCAGGGTCAGCGCCGCAGCCGCCGCAAGCCCGCGTGACGCCCAGGCTTTAGCGTGCGAAGTACGAATCCACGCGACGGCGAAGACGGCGATCCCGAGCCCGACCGCCCCCCAAACGGCGAACCTCCCTATCGCGGCTGCATCCATCCCCAAAGCGTACCCGTACGACCGGTATCCGTTGGGAAGCCAGCTTGCTGCTAGGTTCTCCTTGTGAACGAGAGGAACATCGCTCTTCGTCGTGCTCTGATAAAGGCCGTCGTGGCGATCGCGGTCGTCGTTGGCCTCGCCACTGTTGCGCTTTCGCTCAGGGAAGACATTCTCCTGCCACAAGCGTTCCTGCTCGTCATCCTGATGCTCGGTTCGAACACGTCGATGCTCGATCTCGCGGCGCTCCAGACCGACACGCAGGTGATGGTCACGGTGATCTTGCTTCTCCGTGTGCTGATCATGGCACTTGCCGCCGCGACGATCCTCGACTTCATTCTTCGCCAACGTCTTCCAATGCTGTACACGAGGAGGAGCAAACGAATGCAGAACCACGTCATCTTGTGCGGGCTCGGCCAGGTCGGATATCGAACCGCACTCGAACTCCAGAAGTTCGACACCGAGATAACGGTGATCGAACTCGATTCCTCGGGTCAGTTCGTCAACCTCATCACAGATAGGGGTATCCCCATCCTCTTCGAGGATGCGCGCAACAGCGACGTCCTCGTCAAGGCCGGTGTTGAGCGAGCCGCAGCGGTCATAGCGTGCACGGACAACGATCTCTCGAATGTCGAAATCGCTCTGGACGCCCGCGAGATCAATCCGAACATCCGGGTAGTGCTTCGCCTCTTCGATCAGCGCCTGGCATCGAAGATCCGGAACAGCTTCGACATCGAGGCGGCATTCAGCGCATCGGCGTTGGCAGCTCCCGCGTTCGCGGCCGCGGCTGTCGACCCATCGGTTGAGGACAGCTTCTACGTGGGAGACGTCCTCTTCGTATACGCAGGGTTCTGGGTTCCCGAAGGTTCAACGCTCACGAAGAGGACCGTCTGGGACCTCTGGGGCGAGTACGACGTGAACACCCTGAGCTTCACGAGCGCGTCCGGTGAGATCACCCGACACTCCGGTCCGACCATCACCGTCCCGCCGAACGCCAGAGTCGCCGTTGTCGGGCCCTACGACCAGGTGCAACGGCTCCAGGCCGATCATGGGATCATCGACCCGTCGGAGAGGGTGAGACACAACGCAGCCTCTTCCGAGTAGTGGCAGAAGCGGGTGTCACAGCGGCTTCCTCGGTCTTGTGCCGGTGTCGGTACCGACTCGTCAAGGACGCGCCAAGCCCGTATGTGGTGAGTGACCCGTGAAGCCGTTACCAGGGAAGCAAGCCGTTACCAGGGAAGCACCGGAATGTGGAACATCGAGCTCCCCTAGCTGACAACCGGTGAGGGCTGTCAGCTAGCGACGACGGACTCAACGGGGACTCGTGTATCGCCGTCGATGGTTTCGCCCGTTTCCACGTGCTTCTTGAGACCTGCGAGGAAGAGCCTCCAAGCTCGATCAGTCTGCTTGCGGAGCGACAGGGCGTTCATCGCTGAGCCGATCGGGCCGTATTTGACGTCGTACGAGAAAGCTCCTTCAACAACGGTCTCATCGCCCGTTCCGTCGAGCTTGAACGTTGCTCCTGCGTTCTTGATGACCGGGAACCGCTTTGCGTCGTATATCTCGATGGCGAGCAACTCCGACTCGGTCCATCCGACGATCCGCTCCTCGACCGATGCTCCGAACAGCGCAAGCGAGCAATGTCTCGTGGCACCCAGCCCCGACGGCTCGGTGGAGGTCGCGTGTGAATGGACGACTCCGGGGTTGTACCTCGAAACGTTGCCGAAGTCCGCAAGCGCTTCCCATACCTTCTCGGCTGGAGCGTCAACGCTCACCTGGTATCGAATCTCGTGGGCTGACATTCCGTCTCCTTGTGATCAAAGGCGTTCATCTATTCGGAACGCTCGTTCCATACACTAAAGTGGAACGACCGTTCCGCTATTCCCGTTTCTTGGAGCGATATGGCACGGGCAAGGACCTACAACAGACAGGAGATGCTCACACGATCCATGGAGGTCTTCTGGGATCGCGGGTACGAGGCGACCTCGATCGAGGATGTGACGACAGCGACCGGGGTCTCTCGCTCTTCGATCTACCAGGCGTTTGGATCCAAGCGCGGACTGTTCGACGCGGTTGTCGGTCGGTACCTCGAGGGAATCGACCAAATGCTCGAACCTCTCGAACGCGGCTCGGACGGACTCGAGGACGTGAGCGCCTTCTTCGAGCGGTGGCGCGAGACGATCCGGTCGGGTGCCGACGGCTCGCTGGGTTGCCTCATCGTCAACACGCTCGCCGAGCGTGGGCACATCGACAACGAGATCGTCGAAACGGGAGACTCCTACATGGTGCGGCTCCGGAAAGCCTTTCTCAAGCCGCTGGAGGTTTCCGCCCGGATGCATGAGATCGAAGAGGGATCCGCAGAGCTCCGCTCCCAGACGCTGATGCTCCTGACCGCCGGTGTGTTCGTTGCAAGCCGGGGTCAGGATCGGGAGCGGATCGAGGCCCTCCTCGACGGAGTCGTGGCCGTTGTCGAGAGCTGGAAACTGGCGACGTAGCTGGCAGCGTGAGCCACCTGGACGTACGTATAGAACGCGAACAAACCGTCACACGGTGGTGGCCAGTTGCCGCTCGGCACGTCGCGCCACCCACGCCACCATCGGAATGAGGACGATGCAGATCGCCGAAGCGACCAGCAACTCGGGGACGATATCGGTAAACGTATCGCCTCCGATGGCGACGTCGTAGATCGGCTGAAGGAAGTAGTAAGTCGGCACGAGCTTCGGGATCCACTGTGGCAGGCCGGGGAACAACACAAAGATGACCGGCAGGAAGATGAGAATGCCTCCACCCTTGATGGCCGTGTACATCGAAGTGATGTCCTTCGCCCAGAGGCCAAGCGCCAGACCCATGAGCGTCAACATGAAGGAACCGACAAAGAGAATGCTCACCATCGTTCCCGGCTGGCCGGCCAGCGCACCGTTGAGGGCCAGGGTGACGAATCCCATGATCACGGCCAGCACCACAGCGAAGGCGCCCTTGCCCACCAGGACATCCGACATCCGGACCGGTGTGATCAGCAGAGCATCGAGGGTCCGCTTCTCCCGCTCGTCGATGAGGGATGCAGCCGGCAAGAACATCGCCGCGATCATCACGGCGTAGATGACCATCGTCGGTAGGAGGCGGTCGCTGACCGGTACGTAGTCCTCGTCTCCCACGGGTGTCACAACGACGGCCACAGGCGGACTCGAGCCTTCAACTCCTCGGATGAGGTCGAGCGTGGTCACCGAGAGGATGACCCGTGTGGAGGCGAGGCTCTCGCCGGAGACGTAGAACTGGAGATCTGGCTGCGTACCCGCTGCGATGGCCGCGTCGAAACTCGGCGAAAGAACGAGTCCGGCATCGATGTCATGGTCCTCAACCTGAGCGCGCAGCGACGCCACATCCGACACGACGACGGCGTCGATGCCTTCGCGTTCGAGAGCGGCTTTCGTGATGGACGAGTCGCCGAGATCGACGATTCCGAGCCTCGGACTCACGTCGAAGAGCGAACCGAACACCGAAGAGATCAGGAACGTGATCAGGAGCGGCATCGCGATCGCAAAGAACACCAGCGGAGACCGGGGAGAAAGCCGTAGCTCCCTGCTCAGGATGATCCAGGAGAGACGCAGATTCATAGTGCCGCCACCCTCCGTCTCAAGATCAGAACACCGGCCACGAAGGATGCAAGACCCCACGCTGCCAACAAGACAAGCGCCGGCAGAATCGGGCCCCACCCTGATGCGTCGGTTGTCACGCGGATCATCACCTCAACGAGTCCATATGTCGGAATGGCCTTCACCCAGACCGGGACCGATCCAGGGAAGAGAGCCGCAAAGGCAGGGATCATCAACGGAACCATGAAGAGCATGGAGACGAGGAGTGTTCCCATGAAGTCACTGCCGTAGGAGCCTGCGATCATGCCGAACCCGGTCACGAGCACGGCTCCGAGGAGCAGGATCACGATTATCGCGGGGGCATTGATCGCGAACGCACCGATGAGGACACCGAAAAGGGCGACCTCGCTGAACGCCAGTCCGACGCCGAAGAGCCCTTTGGCCGCCAGGAACTCGACGATTCTGACCGGCGTGGCGAGCACGGCAGTGACCGTCCGTTGCTGAATTTCGATTGCGACCAACGACGACAGGGCGAACGTCTCGACCATCAGAATCATGATGAGCAGCAGGGGCCTCATCTGTTGTTGCAGCGAGATCTGGGCACCCAGCCTGTCCGTTCCGAGGACAACCGCCTGTGTAGCCGGATCAACAGGAGGGGGGACGCCAGAGATCGCGAATGCGATCTCGGTCACGGATCCCTCGAGCGTGAGTTGGATCTCGGAAGGGAGGCCCGCGGGCACGAAGAGCTGGACGATCGGCGTATCCCCTCCCCCCACCGAGGACATGAACCCCTCAGGGAAAGCGATACCTGCGACGATGTCGTCGGACCCTTCCACGACCGCCGCCTTGAGCTGTTCCTCGGATTCGTAGAGGATGACCGACATGCCAGGGGCGTCTGTCTCCTCACCGGTAGGGAGGACGGCTCCAAGATCGGAGTGTGAAACTCCTATGCGCACCGTCTCATTGACCTGATCGGGTAAGAACCAGTAGACCGCCACCCAGGCGACGAGCACCAGCAGTGTCATGAACACGAAGAACCGGTTCCGGGAGAACTCCCTGGCGTCCTTGCGAACTATCGCGCCGACACGGGAGCCGGTCATCCCCCAAGTCCCCTCCCTGCGAACTCGACGAAGATATCTTCGAGGGTCGCTTCCTCGGTGTGGATCGTCATCAGACCTCCATCAGAGATCGCGTCTCTGATCTGGTCGGCGGAGCCCGCATCGTCGAGCGCTATCACACGCTCTTCAACTCCAGAGTCCCGGCGACTCCGCACTCGCACTGACCGTTGGCCATACTCGAGCTTCAGATTGTCAGGCGTATCGATCGTGAGGATCGATCCCTGATTGATGAATGCCACACGATCGCTGAGCGTGTCCGCCTCGTGCATGTCGTGTGTCGTGAGGAGAACAGCCGCCCCCCTGTCTGCCTCCCGGCGGATCATCTCGCGAATCGCTATCGCAGACACAGGGTCAAGGCCGTCGGTCGGCTCGTCCAAGAGCAGGACATCTGGCGTGTTCACGAGAGCCCGAGCCATCATGAGCCGCTGCCGCATTCCCTTCGAGTACTCCGAAACCCGGTCGTCAAGACGCCCTGACAAGCCGACTTGTTCCATCAACGGCTCCGGTTCGAAATCAGCAACTCCGAAGAGCCTTGCGAAGAAGACGAGGTTCTCTCGACCTGTCATGGAGGCATAGAGGTTCTTCTCCTCAAAGCAGACTCCGAGCCGCCCCTGGATGTCCTCCCGGCGACGCGGCATGTCCATGCCCAGAACCTCGATCGTGCCGGATTCGGCGGTGAGTTGCCCGGTGACCATCTTGATCGTTGTCGACTTGCCTGCACCGTTTGGACCCAGGAATCCAAGGATCTCGCCGCGCTCGACGGAGAACGACACGTCGTCGACGGCCCGGATCTCTCCATAGCTGAACCCGATTCCGGAGACATCGATGGCAACGCTCGAAGATTCGTCCGCTGAGGTGGTCACACTGCCATTATCCGTCTTGGACCGATTCTTGTCCAAGACTGTTCTGCGGAGGTGACGGTGTGAGCCTTCGCGCGGTCGCTGCGATGTGCTCCCGGCTCAGACAGTCACCGCGCGGTTGTGGGCGGCTCGTACACGGTGTCGAAAGCTGCTGTCCCGGCTGGAACATTGAGGTAGGGGATGCCGTCAACAAGTGCTTCGGTCTCGCGTACTAGCCACCCGTCAGGACTGAACACAAGGCTGTATCCGACTCGGGTTCCGTCGTCGTACGCATACAGCGCCGACACTGTGACCGCTCCGGCTGGGTCGTCGGCGTCGAGTGCCACACCGCTGGTCTCGGCCATGACGGTAAGGAGAGCGGCCTTCTCGCCGTTGGTTGGGAGTTCGTTCTTGTAGATCGATGCGATTTCCCGCATCACCTGGATCTCGACTGGCACGTCGGACGGGCCGAACTGGTCGATACGGCGATGAATCCGATCGCCAAGGAGAGCGGGATCGTCGGTGAGAATGCCGGCATCCGCTGGCTGGTCAGACGGAGGGAGGGTCGCAGTCTCCGCGATACCGACCGAGAAGAAGTCGTTGAGAGCAGCAGCGACGTCCCGGTTGACGGGAGCGAAGAAGCGCAGTTCGTGCGCTGTTTGATCAACCTGGATCGCCCCGTCGGCATCGATTCTCTCTGCTTGGGCGATCGGAAGATGGAACGCCACCTCGCTGATGGAGCCGTCTGGTGTGTCGATCGGTTCGATGGTGAGGACGAGCCTGTCGGATCGTCGTTCGATCGTGGCATCTCCAAACTCGGTGTCGGGGATCGCCACGACGGCTTCCGCAATGCTGAGTAGCGCGACTGCTCCTGGATCTCGGGACCCGAGTGGCACAAGCACGAATGCCAGTGCTAGCGCTGCGACAGCGAGCGCCGCGAGAACCCCCTGTCGCCGGTGAGTTCGTTTCGCCTTCGGTGCAATGTGTCTGGTGAGTCGGCGTCGCATCCGTGCCACCGCCATTTCGGTCGGTTCGACAGGATCGACCGCGGCTCGAATCTCCGCGCCCAGCTGAGCGTTTGCTATGTGGCCCATCAGGGATGCTCTCATACGTTCCGAGGCCTCCGCAGACGGGTCGACATCTATTGCGAGATCCTTCAGCCGCCGAAGATCGTCATCCATGCTTACTCCCATCGTCATCAGGTCTTAACATGGAGGAGGGTGCATGTTCCCGAATCGCCGCACGGGCACGTCCGAGACGCGACTGCACAGTGCCCTGCGGGACTCCAAGTGCCGACGCGATCTCGTTGTGAGTCATCTCGTCCACCGCATACATCAGCAGCACTTCGCGGTACTTCGGATTCAGCGACTCGACGGCAGCGACCAGTGTCGGATCGTTCAACTCCGATTGCGAGTCGACAGCCCAAGCCACCGACAACGCATGGTCAGGAACCACGATGTCATCGTCCCTGACCGTGACAGTGGGCTCCGTGCGTTTGCTGCGAATGCGGTTCAGATAGATGTTGCGTGCAATGCCGAAGAGCCACGGCCGTGCAGACTCATACGCCAAGTCGAAGCGGTCACGTCGGTCGAACGAACGCATGAAGACCTCACTTGTGATGTCTTCGGCTTCGTCCGCACCGACGCGACGCGCTAGATAGCCGAAGATCGCTCGGTGATGCCGATCGAACAGCTCAGCGAACCGTTCCGGCTCGCCAAGAGAGCATTCGATGATCTCAGCATCAGTCGAAATGTCGGGAGGTGGGCTGCTGGTCACTTCGGCATCACACACACATTCTGCTACGACGAGTGGTAGCTCACCGAGTTGGTCCTGTTCGCCGTGGACGAAGACAGATTGTCCGTCGTCCCGACACCATACGTATAAGTCAGATAGTCCGAAGCATCCCAGTCGTCATAGTGCTTCAGGCGGGTACAGCCGTTGTACGACGAATTGATCCGGTCATAGAATCCCGTCGCATTCCAATAGCCACCCGAACACGAACTCCCAACAACCGTCACTGAGGACCCCGTGCCGTTGTAACCATCGAAATGAACACCCAACGTGAAGTTCGATGCCGCGACTGCGATCGCCTGATCCTCAAACAGAACTGAGCCATCAGCATCTGCTGCCAGAACCGTCGAACCCTTGGAAGCAACAGAAATCGCCTCAGAGAACGTTGGGTAGCAGTCCGGGTCGCTCATCACCAGCTCCCCATCGACCTTCTGATCGATGACCGTCACCACACAATGCTCCTCACTCGATGTCGGCTCCATCGCATCCTCGCCACCAACCAACGGGAAGGCGAACATCAACAGGGCTGCACCCCATGTAAACAAAGCACTCACACTTTTCTCCTTTCAACGGGTCGCGGCTTTCGCGACCCCAATCAAATACTTCGCGTCAGACGACATCGTGTTCCCGGGTGGCCTTGGCGATAGTGAACCTTCGGCGTTCTTCTGACGACGTGAACGGGTTGATCCAGATTCTCGGGAACACGATGTCGGTCTGACGCGAAGTACCTACCGAAGTTCCCCAAGAAGGGGACCAGACGTAGGAGGAGTTTCGGAGTGGATATGGCAACCGGCGGGAGACCGCGAGCGCGAAGGTTGCTCACCATGGCGCTGACGTTGTTGCTGATGGCGACGATGATCACTGTTGTGGGCCCAACCGCACCGGCGAAAGCCACGTGCGGTGACGCGTACAAGGGCGCCGATTACAAGTACGAGAATGTAGGTGGCTTCAACATGGGTCGGGCCTGGGAGAAGCAGAATGTTGGTTGCTATGACGGGAATGTGCGTTTCAGCAGCCACACGGCAGAGCATCGAGGACAGTGGCGTAGCAACGCCGGCGTTTGGAAGTGGAGCTCGGTCGGTATCAAGTCCATTCCATTGGGATACTCGAGTCCTGTGGTGACGATGATCGCTGGGCCTATCAGTGTGGGTCGGTGGCTACGCATAGGGACAGACAATCTCGGCGGGACCGGTATCTGGTGGTTCTAACATGAGTCGCACTT
>JBDLIR010000057.1:0-9197 GCA_039714815.1 Actinomycetota bacterium
CGAGTTACTGGGACAGTACTTGTTGTTGGTTGGAGGATTACAGCCTTTGGTAATGCCCTCTGCTGCAATCGCTTCGATGTTGCCTTCGTGGATATTGCCGTCATCGTCAATGAATGTGCCACCAGGAGGTAGAACCGCCAAAGCAACACCGACCACCATGACCAGCAGCGTTGCCACCCCCACCAGGAACAACCCAACAAGCCGTGACCGATGCGACATCCCCACTCCTACCTCAGCGTCCGATCCTCACCTAACGATACTCACACCCAATCGGGGATACAGAGTGAACCTCCCGGGCTTACACGCAGACTCTGATCTTCCCCTGGTTTGGTGGAGTCAGTTGGTTTGACTCGACGCTGTGATGGCGGACATGGCGAGTGATTGCTCTCAGGAGGTGGGGAATTTCAGTGAGCAGGTCTGGGGAGCTTCAATGAGCGTCGTCAGGCGGCGGGGTGTCCGGCGACGAGGGAGCGGGTCGGCTTCCGGTAGGTGCTTTCTGTGTCGGTCATCTGTCTGTCTCCGTTGTGTTGGTTGCGGCCTGGCGTATCGCTCGGCGTCGTGCTGTCTGTCGGGCCTTATAGGCGTTCTGGATTTCGTGGACTCTGTCTCGGTTCGCTCGATTCCACTCGGCGTCTATCTGCGTGGCGCTCTTCGTCATCAGTTCCCCCGATTTCTGGTCTGCGGGCTGTCGGTCATAATCGACCGCGGCCTTCGACTTGTTACTAGCTCCCGAGGCGAAGAGGGGCCGACTTGTGTCATCGGAGACGCGCGAGGTTGGTCTCTGAGGGGCCGTGAGACGCGAAGAGGGCGCCTCCCTGGGGAGACGCCCTCCGTGCTTCGTTCGTCTAGTTAGTCCTTCGGAGGGTCGGGGGCGATATCCGCGTCGAGCAGTTTTTGTACATCTCTCGCGAGTCGCTCTCGATACTTCGTCGCCTCCTGAGAGGGCGCGACTTCGGACTCGCTAGCGGGAACGCCCATTACCACTTCGGCGAGGAGTCGCTCCCTGTCCGCCCATGTCAACTCTGCCATTTCGATACTGCCCCGTACTCGCCTGGGATCGTCACGCCGCCACCCTACTACCGAGAGTGTGCTCGCCCATGAGTAGCCGCGTGCGCACGATTCAACGTCTGAGGCGCATCGGAACCTCCATGTCCAGCAACCCTTCGTACGTGCGGGTTTCTGTCTCTCAGGACCGCCGACATCAAGCAACTGGAGCCGGAACCCGTCCGATTCGGACCAGTCCGGTGAGTCCACGTGAGATAGTATGGATGATGCCTGGAGGAGGCTCGACTGTGGCGAACGATGGAGACACCCGCGATGGCCGAAAGAAACTGATACAGCGGATCGACACACCGCTCAGATTCATGGCACTCGTCGTGGTGGTTGCGGAGGCAGGACTGCTGGCTGTCGTGGGAACCAGTAGCGGGACCGAACGTGTGGTCATGTTCGTCACCATGGGTGTGATCCTCGCATTGGCGATCGCGGCTGTCGTCTTCCGGGAGACACACAAGGAGAAGATCGAGCTCAGGCGGGACGTGGCAAACCAGGCGAGAGGCGATGTAAGCGATTTGCAGCGACAAGTCGCAGAACTCGAATCGGAACGGGACACGCTCAAGCAACAGCTGGAGTCGCTCCCTGAGAAAGTGGCGGCCAAGTTCCCGCTGGGATCCTCCGAGCACGTCCCACTGGATCCCCCATCGGTCGCGGACCAGTGGAAACGAACCTGGCGCTCATCGTGGACCTACTTCGATCGGGTTGCCCAAGAGCTCAAACCCTATGTCGACGACACGGTGAAGATCGAGGAGATAGACGTCGAAACGGGGCTCCTGACCGGCACCGCACTGTCCCCATACTTCGGAGGCACAACGTACTCGCTACAAGGACGGGTATCGCGACAAGGTTTCGCACTGCTTATCTACTCATTCGATGAGAACCCCGGCATGGTTGGAGCAGTCATAGCCCGCATGCATCCGGACTCTCAGCAAGTGAACGGCTGGTGGCTCGGGTTCGGCAAAGAAGACAGAACCGTCGGAGGCCGGTTCACCATGAAACTCGCCACCAATGAGCCCTTCGTGCCCCAGATCCACATGATGCCCGATGACTGACCGCGTCCGCGAATTGGGTAGGCCATTCGTGCCGACCTCGGGGGTGCAGAGTTAAAGGCCCTCGGCGGCGGCGCTCGGGTCTGCGATGATGGCGTCGATTTCGGCGGTCATGTCAGCGACTCTGGCAGCCTGGGCGTCGCGGAAGGTGGTCTCCATCTTGGCGACGGCCTCGTCGTCGATTCCGGCGTCTCGCCATTTCTGTTTACTGTCGGCGAGCCATTCCTCGAACGGCCGCCCGATTCCTGTGTCTCTAGGCATCCGCGAACCATAACGAGCCGCCACGACGATTCGCGCAACATCTCCACTGTGGACGTGACGAGGCCCCTGAGAGACGGCCTCGCGAGGGTGCTACCCGACGCCTGAGCGGAGCCGGGTAGGGTCCCCCATGCGCTTCAACGTCTGACGATCCCCCGCGTCGGTGCGATCAGCCTCGGATGCAGCTGATCGTGAAGTTTTCGACGATGGGCGGTCCCAATTCGAAGAAGAGCACGTTGATCTTGACGGTGTACGCCTGATCCGTGTCCGGATTCGATACCACGAAGTTTGCCGTTGCCTTCTCGACGTTTTCGTTGACGACTAGCATCTCGTGACCAACACCTGAGAACCCGTCGCTCGTCGAGGCCTCCGAATCGACCACCAAGACGGTGTTGTGCTTGTGTTGATGCATCTTGATGTGGAACTCGAGCGTGACCACGTGGGCCTCACCGGTACAAGCATTCACAGAGTCGAACACGACCATCTCGTCGAATTCGATTGGCACATCGGCGGATGCCGGTGCAGCCAGTGACGCTACGAACAACCCCGCAACCACGGCGAGTACAAATAGCTTTCGCATATACGAATACCCTTCTCTCGTCGGGTCCCCCCCTTGGCGACCCCCTGGCAACTCTACGCGAGGAATCACGCGCCTGTGCACATTTCTGTGCACGGGAACCCCGGGTTCGCTCCTGTGCCTCCGGGAGTTTGCGCTTGTTGTTTCGACATTGCGGAGAGCCGATATCAGGAAGCGTGTAGGGGCGCGAGAGGGCGAAGGCGACTATGCAGATCTGCTGGGCAACGGCTTCGGTGCGTTCCCGTTCTTCAACGGTGGCCTGGAACCGATCGGAGTGTGGGACGTCTACGAGGGCGTACTTCACTAGCCGATTCCCCCCACTGAGAACGTGACAGGTGGAGTGCACGCACGACCAGAGGAGGGATACGACTGGAGAATTGCTGGATCTGACAGAAGTCCACGAAAATCAAGGAGAAAGGGCCAGAAATGAGGAAGAGGTTCATACTTCTTCTCGCAATGCTCCTTGTTCTGTCTGTGGCTGTAGCGCTGCCGGCCAGTGCAAAGGAGCCGCTGAAGGGCGACATGGAGTTGTATTTCAACCTGGGTTTCGGGGACCCGCATGCTCCGTGCCCTGACATCACATGGGCAGGGACAGTCCAACTCGAAGGTGTCACCTACGGCATGGCGTTCTTCCCGACCGGTGCCAAGGATGTTGGAGTTGTGCACCATTTCGCTGAGATCTGGGAGATCTACGACACGCCGTACACGTTCATGGGTGGCGTTCTGATGGAATGCACTCCGGGCGAGATCGTCCTTGCAGGGACCGACGCCGGAAACACCGAAACGAACGACAAGTACCGGATGAACGGAACCGTTGAAGATGCTTTCGATCCCCTTGCCGAGTGGGGTGGCCACAACGTCCACATGGACGGCTACATCACCTGGGCGGAGATCGTGGTGGGCACCGAGACGATCATCGTTCCGGCAACTGCCCCCGGCACGTTCAGAATCAACTGAAACGAGCGCAAGCATCAGCTATCTGAGATGCTCCTGGCAACGCCGGGAGCATCTCGGCGTGGAGGTGGATGCTCGTCTACAATCGCCTCAAGCACCCGACGCGGAAGGTTCTCGATGCGGAAGATCGCTGTTCTCACGTCCGGGGGCGATGCGCCGGGCATGAACGCTGCGGTGTGGGCGATCATCAAACTCGCTGCTGCGAGGAGTATCGCAGTTGTTGGCGTTCAAGCCGGATACGACGGGTTGATCGATGGGAACTTCGAGGATCTGACGAGAGAGCTCAAAGGTGGCAATCTTGCGCCGGTGACTGGCCTTGACTGGCTCGCCGGAACCGGAGGCACGTTCCTCGGTTCGTCCCGCTGCCCCCGCTTCATGGAACCGGAGGGTCGTGCCGCGGCCACCCAGCGCATGCGCCAGGCAGGCATCGAAGGGCTCGTCGTCATCGGGGGAAACGGGTCCCTCACCGGGGCGCATCTCCTTGCGAACGAAGGCGACATTCCCGTTGTCGGCATACCCGCATCTATCGACAACGACATAGGCGGCAGCACCGACGCGATCGGGGTCGATACCGCGCTCAATACGATCATCGAGGCATGCGACCGGATATCAGACACCGCGCGTTCGCACCACAGAGCGTTCATTCTCGAAGTCATGGGGCGCAAGTCCGGCTACCTCGCGATGGCCGCCGCCGTCGCCGCGACCGCCGATGCCGTGCTGCTCCCCGAGCAGCCTCTCGGGACCGATGAGACCCTCGATCAGCTCGAGGATCTTCTCCGCCGCTCCTTCTCCACGGATCGAAACAAACGCCGCGTGCTGATCATCAAGGCCGAAGGGGTTCCGACACCGACACTTCTCCTCGCTGAACGGCTCAAGGACCGGGTGGCCGATCTCGAGAACGTCTCGGTTCGTACGATCGTCCTCGGACACCTCGTGCGCGGAGGCCACCCGACGTTCCACGATCGGTTGATCGCTGGCCGGTTGGCACTCGGTGCGCTTGATGCGCTCGAAGAACACACAACCGATGTGATGATCGGCTGGCAGTCGAATATCGGCACGAGGACACAGGATCCCCAGGTTTCCACGGTCCCTCTTGCTGACATGCTCGTCGAGACCGAACGCCTCCTGGACGGTACTTCCGAGGTCACGCAGATGAGGATGCATCTCATCCGCGAAGTACAAGGCGTGCTCTCCCTCTAGGTCATCGACCTTGTGGTGCATGAGACAATGAGTTGAGCGGTGCGTCAGCGACTCGCACCAGAGCCGACCACGCATCGTAAGAACTTGATTCGTGCTCCTGCGAAAGGGTGACCATGAACTCGTCGAATGACACGATGACAGCGTCCGGCACGGACTCTCACCACAAGGTATACGAGCGAGCCGAGATCTACGACTTCGCCCTTGCCGACAAGGACTTCTCGCAAGAGTGTTCGTTCCTCACGTCGTGCTTTGAGGACATCCGTAGACGACCGCCCGCCAGTTGGCTCGAGGTCGCTGCGGGCCCCGCTCGACACACGCTCGAGATGGCACGGCGCGGCCTGCGCTGCACCGCTCTCGACCTCTCACCCGAGATGGTCCGATTTGGGCGGCAGCTCGGCGAACACGAGGGGTTTCCGTTCACGTATATGTGCGGAGACATGAGCGACTTCCGTCTCGATGAACCAGTCGATCTCGCAGGGATCTTCCTCGACTCGATCACCGTGATGCTCGACAACGACGTGCTGGACAGGCACCTGAGCTGTATGGCCGATGCGCTTGCCGACGATGGCCTCTACATCCTCGAACTCTCGCATCCGAGCGACTACTTCGGAACGAGGACCGCAGTGTCGGAATGGGAGACCACACGGGACGGCAAGACGGTGTACGTCAAGTGGGGCCACGACGATGATCCGTTCGACCCGGTGACACAGATCACGCAGGAGTCCGTCTACATCACCGTTACCGAAAACGGTCGTACGACCGAGATCCGTGACACCAGCCGCTCACGCATCTATACGGCAACGGAGTTCGAGGCGCTTGTGCAATCCAATGGCCGCTTCGAGACCGTTGCCCGATACGGTGCGATGGACGAGAACATCGATCTGCACCACCCGAAGGCATGGCGCAACGTCGTCGTGCTCCAGAAGCGCTAAATCGCCGGGGCAGTGCCCCGCTACGCTGGACATGTGGAATCGCCGGCCTACGTTCTCGCTATCGACCTCGGCACTTCAGGCCCGAAGGTCGCACTCGTTTCCGATCGCGGCGACATCGTGGGCAAGGCATCAGCAACAGTCGATCTCATCCTCAAAGAAGGTGGAGGCGCAGAACAAGACCCTCGCGCCTGGTGGGCAGCGATCGTCGACGCCTGTCGAGATAGCCTCCAACAGGCTCCCGATGCCGAGGTCAGCGCTGTGTCGGTCACGACGCAGTGGTCGGGCACGCTTGCGGTCGACGCTGCCGGCGAACCGATCGGCAACGCGATCATCTGGATGGACTCGAGAGGCGCCAAGTACCTCGACGAACTCACCGCTCCAGGTTTCATGAAGATCCAGGGATACGATCCCCGCAGGGCGCGCCGATGGATCAATCTCACAGGCGGAGCACCGTCGGGAGCGGGAAAAGACCCGATCGCACACATCTTGTACCTCCGCCACGAACGGCCGGACCTGTACTCCGCTGCTGCGACGTTCCTCGAACCGAAGGACTACATCAATCTTCGACTCACCGGAATCCCGAAGGCGACCTACGACTCGATCGCGCTCCACTGGCTCACGGACAACCGCGACCCCGACAATGTGCGCTACGACGACGACCTCCTCGCATACGCCGGCCTCAACCGATCCCAGCTCCCAACGCTGTGTCACGCAACGGAGGTGATCGGCGAATTGATGCCCGCCGTGGCCGATGAACTCGGTCTTGCGCATGGGACTCCCGTCGTTGCAGGCACTCCCGATCTTCACTCAGCTGGGATCGGTGCAGGCACGGTGCGCGATCACGCAGCCCATCTGTACATCGGAACCTCATCCTGGCTCAGTTGCCATGTCCCCTACAAGAAGACCGATCTGGTGCACTCGATCGCTTCGCTGCCTGCCCCCGTGCCCGGCAGATGGCTCGTTGCGAACGAGCAGGAGACCGCAGGCAAGGCGCTCGACTGGCTTGCCTCGATCCTGTACCCCGATCGCACAATCGATGCCGATCTCTACGAGGAACTCAACACGATCGCAGAGTGCATCCCGGCCGGGTCGGGCGGCGTGGTCTTCACCCCGTGGCTCTACGGCGAGCGCACACCTGTGGAAGATGCGAACCTGCGCGCGGGATTCTTCAATCAGTCGCTCGAAACCGGACGGGCCGAGATGGTCCGCTCGGTGTTCGAAGGTGTCGCCTACAACACCCGGTGGCTCCTCGAGACGGTCGAACGATTCACCAAACAGCGACTGGACCCCATTGCGATGGTTGGTGGGGGCGCACAGTCCGGCCTGTGGGCCCAGATCCACGCCGACGTTCTTGATCGCATCATCGTGCGGAGAGAGGACCCGATCTGGGTGAACGTGCGTGGGGCAGGCATGCTCGCCCACACCTCCCTCGGAAATATCTCGTGGGGTGACATCGATGCAACGGTTCCCACCACGGCGACGCATCAGCCGAACCAGGCGAATCGTGAGGTATATGACCGTCTCTACGACACGTTCCGCCGTATCCACAAAGCCAACCGCGGCATCTACCGCCGCCTCAACGGATGAGGACAATATGAGCACGATGGATCGAGCGAGGAACCTCATCGACAGACTCCCGCCACGGCTCGCCTCGGCCCTCATCGGAGGGGCAGCCAAGATCCCGAAGATACGAGATGTCCTCGACTCCGAATATGACGCGATGCTCGAGGCGGCTCCGGTCGTGCGGCCGAACGCAGATGTTCCCGTGCATACGCACATCCCGAAAGCCGGGATCGACCGTGGAGCCATCGTTGCGGACGTAGCGGCGCTCGCGGAAGCGGAACAGACGGAGTGGAGCGAGGGGTACGCATCGGGCGCGGTATATCACGGGAACTCGGAGCACATCGATTTCTTGAACGAGGTCTACGCCCTTCAATCCCAGTCGAACCCCCTCCATCTCGATCTGTGGCCGTCCGGTATGAAATTCGAAGCCGAGATCGTCGCGATGACCGCCGACATGCTCGGCTCTGGAGCCGCACTGCAACAAGGTGATGAGATCGTGGGAACGGTGACCTCGGGCGGTACAGAGTCGATCATCATGGCCATGAAGGCCTACCGCGACCGTGCCGGGATCGCAAGACCCCAGATGGTCATACCCGATTCCGCCCACGTTGCGTTCGACAAAGCAGCGGCGTACTTCGGCTACGACCAGGTCCGCGTTCCCGTTGGCACGGATTACGCAGCGGATGTCGATGCGATGGCGAACGCCGTAACAGCGCGCACCGTCGTGGTCGCCGGTTCGGCACCAGGGTTCCCCCACGGCATCATCGACCCCATTGAGCAACTCGCTGACATGGCCCGTGAACGAGGCGTCGGGTTCCACACCGACGCGTGCCTCGGTGGATTCGTCCTCCCGTGGGCAGAACAACTCGGCTACGCCATACCTCCGTTCGACTTCCGCGTGCCGGGCGTCACATCGATGTCGGCCGACACGCACAAGTACGGGTACGCAGCCAAGGGAACCTCGGTTGTCCTGTACCGGGGCCGCGACCTGCGCAGACACCAGTTCTACGTCGCAACCGAGTGGCCGGGTGGGCTCTACTACTCCCCCGCACTCGCGGGGAGCCGCCCGGGGGCGCTGCTCGCTACAGCATGGGCGGCGATGCTGTCGATGGGTGAAGACGGCTATCTCCGCGCAACCAAGGCGATCCTCGAGACCGGAGCTGAGATTCGAGACGGCATATCCCGGATCGACGGCCTGCACATACTCGGTGATCCGCTGTGGGTCATCGCCTTCACCTCCGACGAGGTGAACATCTATGAGGTCATGGCCAGGATGGCCGAACGCGGTTGGAGCTTGAATGGACTGCATCACCCGTCGGCCGTACACATCGCCATCACCCTCCGCCACACCCAGCCCGGCGTGGCCGGTCGTTTCCTCGAGGATCTCGCCGCCGCAGTCGAAGGGGCCAGGGCCGGAGGCAATGAAGCTACGACAGGCGCCGCTCCCATGTACGGCATGGCAGCCACCTTCCCTGCACGCGCCGCGGTCAAGGAACTCATGACCCGCTACATCGACCGCATCTACGAAGTCGAGGAGTAATGAGCCTATGAAACGTCAGGCCCCCGTGGTGATGGTGCTGGCGGCAGTGCTGGTTGTGATCATGATGGCAG
>JBDLIR010000058.1:0-9124 GCA_039714815.1 Actinomycetota bacterium
GATCGTTTCGTCACCGGGGAGGCTTGTCTTCTCAACGATGTTCGTGGCAAGCAGTACCTCGTGACGTTGAGCGAGGGTGTCACGTTCCAGTCGGACAAGGGTTCGATCCGCCACGAAGCGATCATCGGGGAGCCGGAGGGGTCGCTGATCCCCACCAATCGCGGTACACCCTTCGTCGCTCTGCGCCCACGCCTGTCCGATTATGTGCTGCGGATGAAACGGGGCGCAGCTGTCATGTATCCGAAGGACACAGGGGCGCTGATCACGTGGGCGGACATCGCACCCGGCTGTGTCGTGGTGGAGGCTGGAACGGGGTCAGGCGGACTCACCCTTGCCCTGTCGAGGGCCGTGGGAGAACACGGCTTGGTCGTGAGCGTCGAACGTCGCGAGGACCACGCGACGCATGCCAGGCGGTTGATCGAGGCGTTCGCAGGCGAGATCGCGAACAACATCGATCTGCGAATCGGCGACGTCGAGTTCGTCATCGAGGAGGTCGAACCTGACCGCATCGTCCTCGACCTTCCCGAACCATGGCACTCCGTGGGGCCGGCAGCCCTGCACCTCAAAGGTGGGGGTACGTTCGCCAGTTATCTTCCAACCGTGCCCCAGGTCCAGACGTTGCGTGAAGCGCTCGACGGAGCCAGGACGTTCACGGAGATCGAGACGTTCGAAGTGTTCATGAGGAACTGGACCATCGACGGACGCTCGGTACGACCCGACCATCGCATGGTCGGGCACACCGGGTTCATCACTGTCGCACGCAAGCGACTCAGGAGGGATCGCCCGCAACCTCGCTAACGGACGCTTCGTACTACAGATTTCTACGCGACCGTGACTACGCTTCCTGGAGCATTCCCAACCAAGGAACGATGATGAAGGTCTGGATCGATCAAGATCTGTGTACGGGCGACGGACTCTGCGAAGAGATCGCCCCGGATGTATTCGTACTTCTCGATGACGGACTCGCGTATGTCCGTGAGGGTGAGACGATCTACGCTGCGGCTGAGGGCAATGATGAGGGTGAAAAGGGTATTGCGAATTTCGCAGATGACCAGATGGACCTCGTCGTCGAATCCGCCGAAGAGTGCCCTGGAGAGTGCATCTACATCGAGCCGTAGACGAGGCGCTTTGGGCTGTCGGCTGTAGGCTGTCGGCTGTAGGCTGTCGGCTGCTTCCCGGCATACGTTTCGCAATCCGGTCTGGCGTTCTACACTCGACTCTGGTAGGTACCGGAGGTAGAGATGAAAGACAGCGACAGGCAAGAGCTTCAAGCAACCATCACGCTGCTTGAAGAGGAAACGGCTGTTCTGCGTCAACGTCTTCAGGATGCGCCACGCCGAATCCGTCTCCTTGAAGAGCGCCTCGTCCAGGCGAGACATCAGATCGCAACCGCAACGAGCCAGAACGACAAGCTCTCGACAGCGCTCGCTGAGACGAGGGAACAACTCGCTCTGCTGCGAGAAGAGGTGGAGAAACTCACGGCGCCACCCAACGCGTTCGGAACGGTGCTCCAGGTCAACAGCGATGCAACGGTCGACATCACATCATCAGGCAGAAAGCTGCGAGTCGCGGCAGAGCCGACCGTCGAAGTCAAGGAACTCGTGCGTGGTCAGGAAGTGATCCTCAACGAGGCGTTCAACATCGTCGACACACGGATGTTCGAACCGACTGGGGAGGTCGCGACCGTCAAGGAAGCGATCGGCGACGGGCGCCTCGTCGTGCTCACCCGCGGGGATGAGGAACGCGTTGTTGCGCTCGGGGCTCCGGTCGCCGACACCTATCTGCGGGCGGGCGACCATGTACGACTTGACGCCAAGACCGGTCTCGTGCTCGAGAAGTTGGACCGTCCTGAAGTCGAGGAACTCGTACTCGAAGAGGTTCCCGACATCACGTACGACGATATCGGAGGTCTCAACGAGCAGATCGAGATCATCCGTGACGCTGTCGAACTCCCGTACGTGCAGAGAGATCACTTCGCCGCGTACGATCTCGCGGCTCCCAAAGGAGTTCTCCTCTACGGCCCACCCGGTTGCGGAAAAACGCTGATCGCAAAGGCGGTTGCGCGCTCACTCGCCATCGCCGTGGGGGAGCGCAGCGATACCGGCGCCGACCGTTCGTACTTCCTCAACATCAAGGGTCCCGAGCTGCTCAACAAGTACGTTGGCGAGACGGAACGCCAGATCCGGCTGATCTTCCAAAGGGCGAAGGAGAAGTCCGATGAGGGCGTACCCGTGATCGTCTTCTTCGATGAGATGGATTCACTTTTCCGCACGAGAGGCACCGGGGTGTCCTCTGATGTCGAATCGACCATCGTTCCTCAGCTTCTGAGCGAGCTCGATGGCGTCGAATCGCTCAAGAACGTGATCGTCATCGGAGCATCGAACAGGGAAGACCTCATCGATCCCGCGATCCTGCGCCCCGGCAGGCTCGACGTCAAGATCAAGATCGAACGGCCATCGAGGGAAGCGGCTGTCAAGATCTTCGAGATCTATGTACGAGCGGGTCTCCCGTTCAACGAGGCTGAGGTCGCAGTCCACGGCGGGGAAGAGGGATTCCGATCCGCAGCGATCGAGGCTGCCGTCGGAGTCATGTACGCGACCGGGCCGCAGAATCGGTTCCTCGAAGTCACCTACGCCAATGGTGACCGGGAGGAGCTGTACTTCAAGGACTTCGCTTCCGGCGCGATGATCGAGAACGTTGTGCGGAGGGCGAAAAAGGATGCAATCAAGCGTGAGATCTCGGGTGAGCAGTCAGGTCTGACGATCGCCGACTTCACGACCGCCGTGCTCCAGGAATTCCGCGAACAAGAAGACCTGCCGAATACGACGAATCCCGATGACTGGGCGAGGATCTCGGGTAAGAAGGGGGAGCGCATCGTCTATGTACGCACCCTGATCGACGGCGACGGTGAGCAGAGATCCATAGAGGCCATCTCGCCTGGCCAGTACCTCTGACGTCCCATGCGAGCCAGGGTCATCGGCACTGAGGTCGAATACGGGATCACGATAACGAACGACGATACCTTCAATCCGGTGACGGCATCGGCCCTCGTCGTGAACTCGTACGGTGACGGCACCGACAAGGTGCGATGGTCGTATGTCGACGAGAGCCCGGGGCGCGACGCGAGGGGGTTCTCCCTCGCAGATACACCCATCGACGAGACAGACTCGGGGCTGGTCAACGCTGTTCTCGACAACGGTGCGCGACTGTACGTGGACCATGCCCACCCCGAGTACTCATCTCCCGAATGCTCCGACCCTCTGAGCGCGACGCTCTACGACAAGGCCGGCGAAGTCGTCATGCATCGCGCCGCGCTGTCTGCGTCACGCCTCATTGGAGAGGGACGAACCCTCGTCCTCCACAAGAACAACAGCGATGGGAAGGGCAATTCCTACGGTGCTCATGAGAACTATCTCGTCGATCGTCAGGTTCCGTTCTCAGACATCGTCCACCATCTCACGGCGTTCCTCGTGTCCAGGCAATTCCTGACCGGTTCGGGAAAGCTCGGAGCAGAACACGGCAGGGATGCGACCGACTTTCAGATCACCCAACGTGCGGATTTCTTCGAAGAGGAGATCGGACTGGAAACGACCCTCAAGCGACCGATCATCAACACCCGCGACGAACCTCACGCCGACCCGGCCCTCTACCGGCGTCTCCACGTCATCTTCGGTGATGCAACACTCTCCGAAATCCAGACGTTCGTCAAAGTCGGTTCGACGTCCCTCCTGCTCATGGCGCTCGAAGATCAAGCTCTCGGGCAGCCGATCAGGCTTCGATCGCCGGTAGCTGCGGTCCGCACGGTGAGTAGGGACCTCGGCCTCACCCGGTCGCTCGAACTGCGAGATGGCACGAGATCGAGCGCTCTCGAGTTGCAGTGGCGCTATCTCACGCTTGCGCGCGACTATGCGAACACGACCGATATCTCACCATCGTACAAACGCGTCATCGCTGAATGGGAGAGTCTGCTCCTCGATCTCGAAGGCGGATACGAACGGGTTGCAGACAGGCTCGACTGGGCGGCGAAACTCAGCATCATGGAGGCGTACCGTGCCAGAGACGGACTCGGTTGGACCGATCCCAAACTCCAACTCCTCGACCTCCAGTTCCACGACATCGCCCCCGATCGTGGCCTGTATCACCGGCTCGTACGGTCAGGGAGAATGCGACGCCTGTTCAGCGACGACCAGGTCGAGCGTGCCGTCGAGAGGCCTCCTGAGGGCACAAGGGCGTGGTTCAGGGGCGAGACGTTGCGAAGATATCGCAGTTCTGTCGTTGCCGCGAACTGGGACTCCCTGGTTTTCGATACAGGGGAATCGAACCTGGTCCGCGTCCCTATGATGGACCCTCTACGAGGAACGAGGAGCCTGGTCGAGGGCTTACTGGACGAAAGTCCGGATGCATCGACGCTCATCAGCAAGCTCGGAGGCGAAAGTGACTGAAAGAGAACATTCAACACGGCGAGAATCCGATGATTCCGCACACGATCAGGACATGGACACCACGCGTGGCGACGAAGTGGCAGACAAGATCGACGATCTGCTCGACGAGATCGACAGCGTGCTCGAAGAGAACGCTGAAGAGTTCGTCAAGAACTACGTGCAAAAGGGTGGCCAATGACCGCCATCGATCCGGTCGTTGGCCCGCTGCGATTGGGCGAACAGGTGGCGGACGGTTCTTTCTTGTCCATCCTCGAAAAGCGCGGACTGGCCCCGACGTGGGATGTGGGGAGCGTCCAGACGCCGCAGTTGCCTGAAGCAACGACCGTGCTCGCGCTCACATGGGCCGACGGCGTGCTCATGGCGGGGGACAGGAGGGCGACCGCAGGCAACGTCATCGCCCACAGTCGCGTGCGAAAGGTCTATGCGGCCGATGAGTACTCCGCAGTTGCGATCTCGGGAACCGCAGGTATGGCAGTGGAGTTGATCAAGCTGTTCCAAACCGAACTCGAACACTACGAGAAGATCGAGGGCACGAATCTGAGCCTCGAGGGGAAAGCCAACTACCTCGCCAGGATGGTGAGGGGAAACCTCGCCCTTGCGTTCCAGGGTCTCGTCGTGATCCCGCTGTTCTGCGGGTACGACCGGGACACGACAACCGGGAGGCTCTTCTCGTTCGACGTCGTCGGTGGACGCTACGACGAACTCGACTACGCGACCACCGGATCGGGTGGCCTGGAGGCCAAGAGCTTCCTCAAGGCTGCCTGGAGGCCGGACCTCACCCGGGACGAAGCCTTGACCGTCGCGATGGAGGCGCTGGTCGCAGCCGCTGAAGAGGACGCGGCGACAGGCGGGCCCGATATCAAACGAGGTATCTATCCGACGGTGATCGCTGTCTCTGCCGATGGTATCTCCGAGTTCGACGATGACGCGCTCGCCGCCACCGCGGCACGAGTGGTCGAGGACCGACGATGACGGCGCCGTTCTATGTTCCTCCCGAGCAGCTCGTCAAGGATCGTGCGGAGTTCGCACGCAAAGGCGTTGAGCGGGGGCGCCCGATCGTCGTGATGGCTCTTGATATCGGTGTGCTCCTCGTGGGGGAGAACGCCTCGCCATCTCTGAGGAAGATCGGGGAGATCTACGATCGCATAGCGTTCGCCGGGGTCGGCCGGTTCAACGAGTTCGAGACGCTGCGTGTTGCGGGTGTCCGCTACTCCGACCTCAAGGGCTATTCGTACGCACGGGCCGATGTGACCGCAAAGGGTCTCGCCAATGCGTATTCGCAGACGCTCGGCCAGATCTTCACCCATGAGGTGAAACCGTACGAGATTGACATCCTGGTTGCAGAGCTCGGTCGGACCGTCGATGCCGACAACCTCTTCCGTGTCCGCTTCGACGGCACGCTCCAGGACGCCGGCCCTATAGCAGTGCTTGGAGCAGGCGAAGAGACGATCGCAGACGGCATCGCTTCGGACTACAGAAGCGACCTGTCGCTTGGTGAGGCGCTCACGCTCGCTTCCGGCGTCATCTCGGCAACAATGGAAAGGGAGATCGCGCCGGACGCATGGGAAGCCGGTCTTCTCGACCGCAGCGCCGACCGCCGCACTTTCGTACGTTTTACACCCGAAGATGTCGCGGCAGCACTGGCGTAAGAACGTAGTACGACATCCTGTTGGCTGATTCCGCTGTACGCTGACTGTATGCAGCGACGTATCTTCGGCATCGAGAACGAATACGGCGTCACCTGCGTCTTGCGCGGCCAGCGACGCCTCTCGCCTGACGAGGTCGCACGCTACCTCTTCCGCAGGGTCGTGAGCTGGGGACGGTCGTCGAACGTGTTCCTCGAGAACGGATCCAGACTCTATCTGGACGTCGGCTCGCACCCCGAGTACGCAACCCCCGAATGCGACAGCCTGTACGACGTCGTCGCCCACGACAGGGCGGGGGAGCGGATCCTCGAAGGTCTCGTCGAGTCAGCTGAACAGCGCTTGACGGAGGAGGGAATCCGTGGCGACATCTACCTCTACCGAAACAACACCGATTCCGCGGGCAACTCGTACGGTTGCCACGAGAACTATCTCATCCGACGCCAACCCGAGTTCCAGCGGACCATCGACACGCTGATCCCCTTCTTCGTGACCCGCCAGATCTGGGCGGGAGCTGGCAAGCTTCTTCAGACAGCACGGGGCACCGTGTACTCGCTTGCACAACGAGCCGAGCACATCTGGGAGGGCAGCTCGTCTGCAACGACACGCTCACGGCCGATCATCAACACCAGGGACGAACCGCATTCCGATGCAGAGCTGTACCGCAGACTTCATGTCATCGCCGGCGATTCGAACATGTCGGAGTACGTCACTTATACGAAGATCGGTTCCACAGTCGCCATCTTGGAGATGCTCGAAGAGAACGTCATCTTTCGAGACCTCAGTCTCGAGAATCCGATCAGAGCGATACGCGACATCAGCCACGACATGACCTGCAGACGAAAGATCCGGCTGGCGAACGGTCGGGAACTCTCTGCGCTCGATATCCAATGGGAGTACCTCGAACGGGTAATGCGCTATGCACGCACGGCTGGCGTCTCCCCCGAGGTCGAACGTGCCATCGGCATGTGGGAGCACCTGCTCACCGGCCTCGAGAAAGACCCGCTGACCCTCAACCGGGAGGTCGATTGGGTTGCGAAGTACCACCTGCTCGACCGGTATCGCAGCCGTCACGACCTGGCGATGTCCTCAGCGAAGCTCGCCCTCATCGACCTCAACTATCACGACGTGAACAGACAGCGTGGCCTGTACTACAAGCTCGTCTCGGCCGGCCTGATGGACCAGATAGTCACAGACGCTGACGTCGAGCGTGCGATGCTGGAGCCTCCGGCGACGACCAGGGCGAGGTTGCGCGGCGAATTCATCAAAGCCGCCAAGGCCAAGAACCGCGATTTCACGGTCGACTGGGTACATCTCAAGCTCAACGACCAGGCCCAGCGCACGGTTCTGTGCAAGGACCCGTTCAAGGCGTACGACGAGCGTGTGGAACGGTTGATAGAGACGCTGTGAGGGTGCTTCCACAGCACCTCGGGACCCGATACGCTTGGTGACGTGCACAAGGTCATAGAACGGATCCTCAACCTGCTTGCGTTCCTGCTCACCGTAGGCAGGCCGGTGACAGCCGATGAGATCCGCAACACCGTGAAGGGCTACGAACAGCCGACGGATGCAGCGTTTCGACGCACCTTCGAACGCGACAAGGATCTGCTGCGATCCCTGGGCGTGCCGCTCGAACTCCACCACACCGACATATGGGAAGTAGAACTGGGATACGTCGTGCCGACAGAGAGATACGCCATCGACGATCCCGGACTCACAGACGAAGAGCGATCCGCGTTGCTCGTCGCTGCCCAGGCAGTCCGCTTCGGCGGTCAGCCGACCGAACTGAGTGCGATATTCAAACTCGGGGGCGCAGCACAGCCGGCGCACGCAGGTACCGTCCTGGCCGATCTCGGACACGACCTCGACACCCTCGGTTCCCTCTACGGTGCAGTCACCGATCGCAGCGAAGTGTCGTTCGTCTACAAGGGGACGGCGCGCCGTGTTCATCCCTACGGCCTCATCCACAGACGAGGGCACTGGTATCTCGCGGCACCGGAGGTGTCGATGCCAGAGCCGGTGAAGGCGTTCAGAGTGGACCGAATGTCAGACGTCGTGGTCGATGAAGGGACCGCCATGTTCTTCCGCCCCGATTCCTTCGATTCATCCAGATCGATCTCGACGGATGCTCCAGATGGCCGTCCTCGGGGCACGGCGCGCGTCCGGTTCGATCCGGACATAGCACAGGTCGCCATGCGCCAGATGATCGGTGCCCGGCGTGTCGAAGAGGACGAACACGGTGTCCTGATCGAGGTTCCTATGAGCACCGAGAGAAGCTTGATCGGATGGGTCCTCAGCTTCGATGACAAGGCCGTCATCGAGCACCCCCTCGAGGCACGCGAGGCCTTCACAACGTTCGTCAGGGGCGGCCATGACCTCTGATCGGACTGCGAAACGACTCACGAGGATCCTTGCCGTGCTGCCGTGGATCATCGAACACGAAGGAGCAGCCACCGACGATGTCGTCGAACGCTTCGGCTATGCGAACACTGCAGAGCTCGTCAAGGATCTCCATCTTGTGTTCATGACCGGTTTGCCGGGATACGGACCGGGTGATCTCATCGATGTGGATGTCTTCGAAGACGAAGTCTTCGTGGACGCCGCTGACTATTTCGCACGGCCGCTGAGGCTCACACCCCCCGAAGCACTTGGCCTGCTCGCCGCCGGCCTGACTATGGTCGAGTCAGACCAGGCACCGCCTGCGTTGCGCAGCGCAGTGGAGAAGCTGATCGCTGTCGTTGCCCCCGGTGACGGTGACGTCGTGGCCGTTGACGTGCCCACGCCACCGCACGTAAGGCTGCTTCGGGAAGCCATCGAGGAACGATCCCCTGTCCAGATCGGCTACGTGGGGCTTGCATCGAATGAACGGACAGAACGCACGGTTGAAGGCCATAGCGTGTTCTTCAACCTCGGGAACTGGTACCTGTCCGGGTTCTGCCGCAGGGCCGGAGCGTCCCGCGTGTTCCGGGTCGACCGGATCGATGCGATCGAGATCGTCGACGATACCTACGAGATAGATGATGCAGAGAAGCAGGCGAT
>JBDLIR010000059.1:0-9102 GCA_039714815.1 Actinomycetota bacterium
GATTCATCTTGGAGATCCGGTCCGACATATCGAATTGCAGTGAACCTGATCACCTGAGGGCGCGTCGAATGGATGAACACGTGCGCGTACCCTGCGGCTGTTCCCTCGATGCGGACGTTGCGTGTGAGATTCAGCAGTTCTGGGGAATAGCCAAGAGCATTGGGTTCGGGGACAGAACTGGGGCCGTCGACCGGCAAGAAACCCGTGTAGTCCCCTGGCGTATGAGGAGCTGCCACAACCTCATCGCCTACCCACTCGGCTTGCCACTCGTAGGACCACGCCGCTACTGGAGTCCCCTGTAGATCGAGCATGCCGTCGGCTACGACCCACAATCCCACATCCGTTGGAACGGGCTCCATCCCCCCGCCCCGGAACAGAGCCTCGTCGATACCCACGAACCGAAGCGTGTGAACCACCTCACCCGATGATGGCCGCATAACGAGGCTTCCGCGGACGACGACGTTGCCGCCGACTTCCACGACGGTGGACACCGCAGGATCGAAAGCCCAGACCTCACCTGTCGGCACCTCGAAACCGTCCTCCAGGGTTACATCACCCGAGAGAACACGGTCGAAATCCGACAGGACCACGGGCGACGTCTCCAACGGTGAGCCCTCGGGGCTCGCGATCGAAGGGACGTCGGCACGGGAGGTGCCCGTGTCTTCGATCCCTGGAGTACACGCAGCAACGAAGATCAGGGCAGCTGACATGAGCATGAGGAAGCGATGGGTCGACATGGGGAACCCGAAAGTAGCATGGCTCAACAGCTGCGCAAGCACCCGGCTCACCCACCGTGCCGCTGCTCGTGAGCGATCCGCCCACCGTGCGGACGTGGATCCGTCAGCGTATTTCGAGAACGCGAGAGTCGCATCTCTCGACGATGCCGAAACGCTGCCCTATGGTCTCCCCGGCTGTAAGATGCCGCACCGACAAGAACACGAACGCGGCGATGATGGGACTCGTGCGGCTGGATAGGGGTATCTCGACTGCGTGATCTCGGTCGATTGCTATCGACACAGGAGGGACATTGGAACAGAATCGAATGGCCACCTCCTCGTGAATGCCGATGGCATACCGAGCGTCGTCGTTGATCATGTCAGCAAGACGTACGTTCCATCCCCGCCGTGGATGAAGGCGCTTGTACGGACCAACATCAAGGAGCCGGTAGTTGCCCTCGATGACGTAAGCCTCAACGTCCGCCCGGGAGAAATCCTCGCTGTCGTCGGACCAAACGGAGCGGGCAAGACGACCACGTTTCGGATACTCGTCGGCCTGACAACGCCAACGACGGGTTCAGTGTCGGTGATGGGTTACGACGCGACACGGCAATCTGTCGCAGTACGCAGCCTTGTTGGATGGATGCCAGGCGATGATCGCAGCTTGTTCATGCGGCTCACCTGTACCCAGAATCTGCTGTTTCACGGCAGGCTCCAAGGCCTCAAAGGCGCTCGACTCGATAAGAAGATCGAGGATGTGCTCGAACTCGTCGATCTGGGGCATGCAGCCCACAAGACCATTTTTGCGCTCTCGGCGGGGATGCGAGCCCGAATCCAGCTGGCCAGGGCGCTTCTGCACGATCCCTCCGTGCTCATACTCGACGAACCGACCGGCGCCATCGATCCCGTTGCCGCACACAAGCTCCTGGATCTCATCACGACGATCGTTGCAGAACGCAAACTGGGCGCGTTGGTGTCGTCTCACCGACTCGAGGAGATCGAGTTCCTTCACTCCCGCGTTGTGCTGCTCGACAAGGGGAACATCCGCTACGACGGTGATCTCGACACTCTCCGCGACCGACTTGATCGCCCATGCCTGGAGGTCGAGTTCGCACAACCGGAGATAGCCACACTCGCGACGAAAGCCGTCACGTCATCGGGGATAGCGGCATCCGCCACGCGGGAAGACCGGAAGTTACGGGTCATCCTCGAACATGGGACACCTGCAGGCTCTGTGCTGGCGGAACTTGGGCATCTATTACCCGAGGCAATGCACGTGGACGAGGTCCAGCGCCCGCTTCGTGAACTCCTCGCAGAGATCTACGAGTCTGCAGACGATTCAGCGGCAAGCCAACAGATCAGCACTGCTGGCGAAGCCGGGAGAAAGCGGCGCGAGAAGAAACAAGGAAAGGGTCGCCGACGACGGCGATAGGGAACCAACGATGACCGCGACACGTACATCAGCCTCGAAGGAACCACTTCCGGAGAGACCGACCAAGGCGAGACCCGGTGTTCGCTCGACGCTTCTGGCATTTCTACGCATAGAGTTCGTTGAGGAGATCAGCTATCCGATGTCGTTCGTGTTCACGATGTTGAGAAGCGTGATGCCACTTCTGCTCTCCTTCTTCATCGGTCAACTCATCCGTGACCCTCGCGTTGGTGGGGACTATCTGACGTTCGTGACGATCGGGCTAGGAGTGTCAGCGATGCTTTCCGGGGCGCTCGCCGGCTTCGGTGGAAGCATGAGCAGGGCATTCCAACGCGGCACCCTCGAGACATATCTCGTGGAACCTGTTCCATGGACCTTCCTCCCCCTTGCCATGAACACATGGCAGCTGCTATTGGGGATCGTCAATGGCACACTGCTCATGCTCGTCGGCTGGCTACTGGGGGCTGATTATGTAGCAGGGCAGATACCTGCGTTCATATTCTTGGTCTTCCTCGGTGTGATCGCAACCACGGCCATCGGGCTCGTGTCCGCCTCGGTGTTGATGTTGACTCTCAAGGCCCAACCGGTCCTGTATGTGTACGGAATGGCCGCCGGTCTGCTCGCAGGTGCCGTCTTCTCCGTCTCGCAGCTTCCCACGTGGCTCAAGATCTTCTCCTTCCTCATCCCACACACCTATGTCATCAACGGATCCCGCTCGCTGCTCATGGAGGATCCCGGTTCATTCGAGATCCCGTACTCCACAGCTGTATTCGTGCTCCTCGGCTTTGGCGTCATCGTATTCCCCTTGGGAGTGTGGCTCTTCCGCCGCGCTCTCGAGTTCGCCCGCCGAATGGGAGTGCTGAGCGGCTATTGAACACGACATGCGATGCAAGATTGATGTCCCACCGTCAACTTCCCACGGTCCTCTTCGTTGCGACGCCCGCCGCGCTCGGGGGCTCGAACCGCAGTCTTATCACGCTGCTCAAATCGCTCGAGGGCGAGGTCGAGCGTGTCCTGGCATCGCCATCGTTCGGATCGTTCAAGGAACTCGTCGACCAGGAAGGCCTCGCGGACGAGTACGTCCAGCTGCCGCGAAAACCTAACCACCGTATCGATAGAGCCCTGCGTCTTCTCGGAGGAGTCAAGCTCGCCTGGTGGACCCTTCGTAACCGACGCAGACTGAAGGCGATCCACGCGAATGCCCTCACCGGACTCAATCTTGCGGCACTCGCAGCGATGATCACACAACGGCCGACAGTGGTGTGGATCCACGATCCTGTAGGTTCGCCGTGGGGTAGACGACTGGGACCGCTCCTCCGAAGGATGCTGCCGAAACTTCGATTCGCTGCAGTGTCTCCAACCGCCGAGGCTGTTGCTGTCGACAACGGTCTGTGCCAATCAGGGGATGCCACGATCATTCCTAATCCGATCGATCCTGAGGAGATCGTCGCAGCTGTCGCGAGAAGGGACGAGGAACCGATCACCATCGGCATTCTCGGTGGTGCATCACACCGAAAGGGTTTCGACCTCATGCCTGAGGTCATCGACGGCCTGGCCGACCTCCCCGTGACATGGATGCTCTACGTCCACCTCCAACCGAACCGAGGGAACCAGACGGTCTGGGACGAACTCGATCGATTTCCAAGGTCGCTTGTCGATCCCGTTGGAAAGACGTCGAATGTTCGCGAAGCCTATGCCACTCTCGACATCGTCTTCTGTCCCTCCAGAGCCGAGTCCTTCTGCAGAGTTGCCGCAGAGGCAATGATGAACGGGATTCCCGTGGTAGGAAGCGATATCGATCCGCTCAAAGCGTTACTCGGCGACGACGACGCGGGTTTGATCTTCCCTTCGGAGGACGTTTCCGCCGCCATAGCGGCCTTGCGAGCACTCGTTGAAGATCGGGATCTCAGAAAATCCCTCGGCCAGGTCGGCTTGATAAGGGCCAAGCGGTTCGCCCCTGAGGCGATTGCACGCGATCTCACCGATCTCTACGGCATCACGTCCTGAGTGTGGGCTGCTGCCAGCTAGGCGAAGGGGTCGAGATCCTCGGCATCAGGCATGTTCACCGCAATACGGGCATCGGGAACCTCCCCGACGTTCCCGGACATGTCCCGGTCAAGACCACACATCAGACCGATCAGGGAACCGATCTCTATCCTCTCTCCCTCCCCGACGATCACTTTCCCGAGCATCACGCCGTGCTCTGCAGACGTGAGTCTCACCGTTACCTGGCCACGCCCTTCCCTGAGGTCATAGGCGTCCTTGATGCGTCTTGTGCGCAACTTCGACGTTGAACCGAGCAACGTCGCCCGTTTCGTTCTCTGGAGGGACATGAATTCGTCGATTGCGATATCGCACAGGTCGTCCCCGAACTCAATCAATTCGCCTTCGCGTTTGTGCCACGCAATGAGGACGCCTCCTCGGAATGCCGCATCTGCCGCGGGAACGGTCACGTTCAAGATCATCGTTTGGTCCTCGCCGTCTCGTCTACGGTCATGTTCACACCTTGCCGATGCTCTACCGACTTGTGTCGACGTTCAGCAGATCCGTCGCCTCGAGAATTCGGTACACCTCGGCACCGATCGGAATCATCCGGTCCACAGGGAAGTGCGCGAAATCAACCTGTTCTGAAACCCCCGACATCTTGAGTATCCGATCAACATCAACAATGGGAAAATCGAGATCTCTCGATAGTTCGGCCAGCGCGATCGTGAACTCACGCCGCCGTACGCTGTGGGCGGTCTTGACCAGCTGATAATTGTGGGTCGGGTTGTCCGGATCCAACACCATGGTGTTGTAGTACATCACCTGGGCACCGACCCGCTCCCTGATCTCTTGCACGAGCCTCATGTTGTACTTGCGGAACTCGTCGGGCGACAATCTGCCCACTCTCTTGAAATTCCTACGGAACCAATCGACGGTCTCACGATCATCCAGGACACGGCCAAGATCCTGATTGAGCCACCAGCCGCCCGGATCGGCAACGAACCCGTGCTCTCGATGCCGATACATCTGGCGTGTCTCATCTGTAGAGATGCCCATGACGATCAGATTCTTCGGGAATTCTCCAGCGTCGGGCATCTGGGGGACGCGGAACGTCTTCGTGAAGAAGGTCGGTTTGAAATAGTCATCACCGAGTTCGAGCATCTCGGCGGTCTCGGCGATGGCGTCCGGGTCAAGCGCATCGAGCGTTTGGAGAATCTGATCGGATCGATTACCCCCGGTTCCACCTATATGGCGGGATATGGCGATGGTCCCGTGAATGCCCTCACGCATGAGCGGAGCCGCCGTGAACACCGAAGGCAGGTCGCATCCTCCCTTCAACAGTATTCCGCGCCTCGGCTCTGGGAAATCGTCGGACTCAGACACGACGACCGAACGTCGTCCGCTGTATTGAACCCAGCCCGGCCCGGACTCCTTCTTGATCTCCGTTTCGATCCTGTTCAGGTAGCGCTGTTTGACAAACGATTCGACCTTGGTGCCTTCTCCGAATACGGAACGCCAGCTCTTGAGGGCTGCTGTGACAGATTTTGGAAGTGGCATCAGTCGGCAACCTCGAAGTTGTCATCGCCTCCGACGGGATTAGCGACAACGCGAAGACCGGGCACGCCGGACCAGTCGACTTCGCTGCCGAGATCCTCGTCCCCCTGCGAAGACACGATGGCAAGGACATCTCCGATCCCGACGTCGTCACCCTCGGCCTTGATGATCTTGCCCAGAACGCCGCGATCGGACGATGTGAGCGCCACCTCGATGAATACCTTGCCAGAGCGAACCTCCAGATCACTCTTGAGCCTCTTCCTTCTTCGGCCCGCGAGCAGCGTGGCCCTGGCCGTACGCCTTACCGCGACGAATTCGTCCAGCGCTACAACACAGACCTCGTCGCCGAAGTTGATGGGATCCCCCACGCTCTTGCTCCATCTGACAAGACGGCCACCGAGCAATGATGGATCGATGAGTGGCATCTCCAGCTTCAGAATCATGACGCACCTGCGCTGGCGCCAACCTGTACCAACAAGGGGCGATCATCGAAGAACCCGTAGTCCTCGATCACGCGCACTATCTCCTCGGCGATGATCCGACAACCAGCCTCGCTGTAGTCCAATGCAGCCAGCACGCCGGTCACTCCTCCGAGTTCGGCGATCTTACGATCAACGTCTATTACTGAAATACCCTCGGTGTGCGACACTCCGACCAGCATGAGGTCGAGGCGGTGGGCACGGAGCGAGACGGGCTCATCGTCTATGTCGTGGTAGTTGAACGTTGACTGGATCGGATCGAGTGTGGACGCGTTCGCGACGAGGACATGGGCACCAACCTTCTCCTTGATCAGATCGATAACGGCCACGAGGTCGGCTTCGATACGGCGGACGCCGTCCTCGATGCTCGTCCCCATGCCATCGAGCTCCAGGACGTCGCTGCCTATGGACAACACCACTACCTGAGGTTGCTCGTCAAGGATTCTCGAGTCGCCGGTTTCCAGCGCCACTCGAAGATCTGCGAAGCCACCCGTCCGCTCGTAAAGAGTCTCGACCTCCGCGTCCGGAAAGCTGGAGGAAGCCAGCTCTCGGATCCCGCGAACAAGTTTCGCGCCGCCCTCGGATCTCGAGACAACCGCGTCAACGATGTCGGGCCCACCCGAAACGAACAGTCTCAGCTTCCTACCTGCCATTCCACCCTCAATTCCAGTCCCGGGTACCGAGATCCGGACCCCATCGCGCTCGTGTTGCGCCACACTAACCGCCCGCACCCCGCTTGGCGAGGGAACGTTCGCGGGCGGTAATCGGCATTGGCATCACACCGCGGGCGGGCGTCCAAGACGCCACCGCATCTGAGCGGCCCATCGCAGCAGCGCGATCGGAGCGCTCCATTCGCGTCGCCGGATCCGCGCATATGCGGCACCTGTGATTCTCGATACTTCGTAGAAGCCGACCATCCACCTGTCGATCTCATCCGTCATGTTTGTCGGTCCCGAGGCTGCGTAGCCTGTGAAAAACGCCTGGCGCAGGGCTATCAACAGATCCGCGTTGGTGTGGCTCGGGACCCCGGGACCGTCTCCGATGAGAGCACGGTGGAGTTCGAACGTGAATGCGCTCACGTCACGCTGGATGTAATCGTACTTGCGAACATGGGGAGGGTCGATCATCACGAGTCCGCCATCGCCGCTGATGAGGAAATCGTTGGGTGAGAATCGGTAGCCCCTGGCCCGTTCGAGCCTGTTCTCCAACCCGAGAACCGTTCGACTCCTCACGCCGGCGCGGCGTGCTGCGCCGAGCAGATCCTTGCGAGCGATGCTGGCCGCGACTGGGTCATCGACGGCCCGCTCCGCAGCGTGGTAGGCACCGATGGCCTGGCCACAGAGTGCCACGAGGTTCACGAGCCTCGTCTCACCCTCACTCCACAGCGGATGGGAGGGATCACTGAGAATGTGGAACAGCCTCTCTCCCTCGACGAAATCAAGAGCCACCGCCGGGGGTTCGCCAGACCACCCGAGTGCCTTGGGAACATCAACCGATCCCGAAGGCAAGACAGTGAACAGAGCCCGCACGCGTTCTTCCTCGCATGCGACGAACCGAGCGTCAGCCGGACTCCATCCATCGCCGAACTTGACCGCGATCGATCCTCCCTCACAGGTCGCCTTGACGAACTCCGCTTTGAAGCTCCTCCATCGCGCTTCGACTGACCACGCCGAATCGTCAGCAAGGATGCCGGTGCGTTCGTGCATCCCGTCGATGACGCGCGCCAGCTCGCTGTTGTCGAAGCGCGCCGCCGCGGCTTCTTCCAGCGATCCAGCAGCAACAGTGGCCAGTAACGCAACCAGGCGATCCGTGGCATCTTCAGCTTGAAACTCAGCATCGAAGATCTCGCGACTCCGTCTCCCGTAGGCGTTCATCTTGATCGGATCGTCCAGGAGATTGGAGATCGCTGAGCCCAGCGCACCGCTATCGGCGGGCGGAACGAGAACCGCGTTCTCGCCTTCACGAACCACCTCGCGGAGTGCCGGAAGATCGGATACAACAACCGGAAGTTCAAGGGCGAGTGCTTCTATCAGCGCTCCCCCAAGACCCTCGTACAGGGAGGGGAACGCGAATACGTCCGAGGCTGCTAGCACGTCGGGAATGTCACCCCGATGCCCGAGGAGGGTTATGACAGAATCAAGATCCAACGCCGCGATCAACCGCCGCAACCGGTCGCTCGCGTGCCCCTCCCGTCCCGCGATCAGAAGCCTCGCCGACGGATGACTCTCGACCACGGCGGCAAAGGCCTCGATCAGATGATGGTGTCCTTTCTGATACTCCTGGCGTCCAACGGTCACCACGACCTTCGCCTCGATCGGAATTCCCAACAGCCCACGCGCCTTGGCGCTTCGTTCGGGAGATCGTTTGCCGAGGCGTTCCGCGTCACGCCCCCGCTTGACCACCGTGATCTTCGCAGAATCAACCCCCAACGTGTCAACCGTGGAGTCCTTCACGGCCTGGCTGACCGCATGGAAGTGGTCCGTTCCGTGTCTCGACGTGTATCCATCGACGGCCCTGACGATCCTGAGTCGTCGTTCGTCAACTCCCGGATCCGAGATTCTGGCGGCGTCGTAGGCGGTGTTGGCGAGATTTGACACAAGTGGAACATCTATTCCCCTCGTCGCGGTCCAACCCGCGATGTCCGCATCGAAGAGCGATGTGTATACGAGGTCTGGCGACTCCTTCCTGATCAACTTCCTGAGCGCCCATGCCTTCCCCAATCTCCCTCTACCCGCCAGTAGCTTCACGTCGTATCCGGCTTCGCGTACTTCCTCCTCGAATCCCACGTCGCGGTAGTAGAGGCATGCAATGATGGGATTCACACCATCTTCGACAAGGCGCGGCAGCA
Organism: Actinomycetota bacterium; assembly: GCA_039714815.1. Taxonomy (GTDB): domain Bacteria; phylum Actinomycetota; class Acidimicrobiia; order Spongiisociales; family UBA5794; genus JAMBLL01. Next base: position 9,013 of record JBDLIR010000059.1, read on the forward strand.
GCTCGACGAGCGTGACGCGGGAGCCGAGCCCCGCGTAGACCAGGCCGAGCTCGAGGCCGATGTAGCCGCCTCCCACGACGAGCAGGGTGT
>JBDLIR010000060.1:0-8940 GCA_039714815.1 Actinomycetota bacterium
GCGTCGGGACGGTCGCTCGGGTTCATCGAGGACTACATCCGCGACGTCGTGATGCCCCTGTACGCCAACACGCACACCGAGTCTTCGGGGACGGGCCTTCAGACGTCGAAGTTCCGTGAAGACGCACGGGAGATCATTCGCAGATGTGTCGGTGCGAACGACGAATACGCTGTGCTCTTCGTCGGTTCGGGGTGCACCGGGGCCATAGACAGGCTGATCCGGGTACTCGGGTTGAACATCCCCCGCCCGCTCGACGACCGCTACCACTTCACCGACATGATCCCCGAGTCTGAGCGCCCCGTCGTGTTCATCGGGCCATTCGAGCACCACTCGAACGAACTGCCGTGGCGAGAATCGATCGCAGACGTCATCAAGATCGGTGAGGACCGCGATGGCCACATCGACCAGGAGCAACTCGAAGCCGAACTGATCAAGTACCAGGACAGGCCGATGCGGATCGGATCGTTCTCGGCCGCTTCGAACGTCACGGGCATACTCTCTGACACGCACGGGATCGCGAGTCTCCTCCACCGCTACGGTGCGTTGACGTTCTGGGACTTCGCAGCAGCTGCGCCCTACGTCGGAATCGACATGGCACCTGAGGATCATCCCGACGCCTACAAGGACGCGATCTTCATCTCGGTCCACAAACTCATCGGCGGCCCCGGCACACCCGGACTCCTCATCGCCCGCAAGGACCTGTTCACCAACCCGGTCCCTGCAGTTCCGGGAGGTGGGACCGTTGAATTCGTCAGGCCGGATTCGCACGAGTACCTCGCTGACATCGAACACCGGGAGGAAGGCGGTACGCCGGCGATCATCGAATCGATCCGTGCCGGACTGGTGTTCCAACTCAAAGAGGCGGTCGGCTCCGAACGCATCCGCTCCCTCGAAGAAGCCTTCATCGACAAAGCGATCGCTTCGTGGCAGCAGAACCCGAACATCACGATCCTCGGCAATCCCGACGCCGCACGGCTGAGCATCGTCTCGTTCGTCGTCAAGCACCACGGCCAGTACCTCCACCACAACTTCGTCGTCTCGCTGCTCAACGACCTCTTCGGAATCCAATCCCGCGGCGGCTGTTCGTGTGCAGGACCCTACGGCCACAAGCTCCTGGACATCGATGCGCAGCACTCAGAGGAGATCGCAGACGAGGTCCACCTGGGATGTGAAGGCATCAAGCCTGGATGGATCAGGGTCAACTTCAACTACTTCATCCCGGATGCGGTGTTCGACTTCATCGTCGAAGCCGTGCATCTCGTTTCAGACCATGGCTGGAAACTGCTCCCGTGGTACCGGTTCGACGTCGAGACCGCGGGGTGGGAACACGTCGACGGGCGAGGCCACACACCGTTCTCGCTGTTCGACATCGACTACACCCAGGGACGACAGGCCTACGGACATGCTCCCGAGGTCGCAGACGACTATGAACTCGCCTCGTACATCGCCGAAGCCAGGGCACTCTTCGATTCCATCGATCCCACCGCGGGCCCCGTCGCAGCCCCGTTGCACGCAACAGCGTCGTTCGAAGACCTCCGGTGGTTCCTCCTCCCCGAAGAGGTCCGCAGCGGTGAGTGACACTGCTCCGCTCTGGTTCAACGAATCGCTCGCTGACGAACCGGATCGACGCGAGGTCGATGTCGAAGGAACAGCGATCAGGTACCTGTCGTGGGGAGACGACGCCAAGCCCGGACTCGTGTTCGTACACGGAGGTGCCGCCCACGCACAGTGGTGGTCGTTCATCGCACCCATGTTCACCCAGCACTGGCACCCCATAGCCCTCCATCTCTCCGGACACGGAGATTCAGGACGCAGAGGCGCCTACTCGCATGCGATGTGGGCTGAGGAGGTCATCGCCGTCGCACGAGACGCCGGTTTCCCCGGTCCTCCGGTGGTGGTCGGGCACAGCCTCGGGGGGATGGTCACCATCCAGACCGCAGCGACCTACGGGGATGATCTCGCCGGCGCCGTGATCGTCGATGCACCCGTCAGACGACCCGACCCTGAGTCCGAAGAGGGCCGCTCGGGCAGGGCATTCCGCGCCCCTGGCGTCTACCCGACCCTCGAAGAAGCGATGGGCCACTTCCGGCTGATCCCGCCCCAGCCGTGCGACAACGACTACATCGTCGACTACATCGCCCGCAATTCGCTCCACGAGACCGATGAAGGCTGGACCTGGAAGTTCGACCCGAAGCTCTTCATGGGGACACTCGTGCCCCTGAGAGACCAACTCGCCTCAGTTCGGTGCCGGGTCGCCCTGTTCACCGGCGACAACTCCGTCGTCGTGCCCCCCGACACTGCGCAGTACATGTACGAATTGATGGGCAGAGTCGCCCCCGTGATCTCGATACCTCAGGCTCACCATCACCTGACCCTCGATCAACCCCTCGCATTTGTGGCAGCCCTACGCACCCTCCTCGCCGACTGGAACCACTCGATCGGATTCTCGAGGAAGACAGATGCCAGATGACAGATACCAGATGCCAGACACCAGATCGTAAATCGTAAGCCCCCTCCGACCTCGTCGAGGGAGGGAAGCAGACTTCTTCTCTCCCTCAGCTTGCTGGGGGAGATGTCGAGGTACGAGACAGAGGGGGCTCTTTGGAATCAGACCGCTGTCCGACGTCAGTCCTCTTCTTCCTGCTGTTGGCTGTCGGCTGACGGCTGACGGCTGCCCTTGCGCATGCTTGCCAGGACCGGCCGGTCCGCGGCTTCAGCCCCGGTGATCGACGGTGGCCGTCCGGCAAGTTCCATGCGTCTTGTGAGGGCGTCGCGGAAGCGTTTCGGGAAGGCACCGAACCCCGTGAGCGGGATCGTCTCGCCACGAACGAGCCTCGCGAGTTCGTCTCCTTCGACCTCCACCGGCGGCGGCGGGGCGAGCGGTTGGCCAGGGGGGTTCCCATGTTCGAGGCGGGTCACAGAACCAGCGGCATCAGGATCGATCGCGACCCGCACGTACCACGGAAGGAACTCTGCAGCCTCGTCGTAGTCGAGGTGGAACCCTCCAACTGACTCGTACGGAACCCGATATGCGAAATCGCCGGGATCCGAACCGACCACGAGGAATAGTGCCCTGTCGCTGAGTACCCAGAACATCACAGCACGCTCTCCCGAACGGGCGTCCATGCCGGCTGCTGAGCGATCGAGGGACTCACCGCCGACGGTCAACGGACGAGCCTTTGCTTTGGCTTCAGTCCTGCCGAGTTCGAGAACGGTCTGTTTGAACGAATGGAGAATGGCCATGCCCACAGGCTAGACGCTCACGTCAGGTCACCACCCCCGTTCGTGCGTGAGCACGGTTAGCCCTGTGCGGACGGAACTCACGCAAGAACGGGTAACTTTGCTCCATGGGGCGCGATCTGCTGAACACCGGACGGGAGCACGCCTGGTCGTGGCCGCTGGAGGACTGGGACCAGATGTGGCGACCCCGCATGTGGCTCAAGAAGCCACCCAGGCCACACAAGACCCATTTCTGGCACATAGCAGCGATCATCGTCATCGCAACGTACGCCAACATCATCTCGAACCTGATCCTCGACGAGGTGTGGCACATCCCGTTCCAGCTCGGAATCCTCGGAGTCGCCGTGCTCATCGCCACCCGGGCTGGCACGACCAGGACATCGATGGGTCTGCGAAGAGACCGTGCCCGGAGGGGCTTCATCGTCGGTGGCGTGATCATCGGGTTGATCACCGTTGGATTCCTCATCGTCATCGCTGCCGCCGCTGTCTTCCCCGATCTGCGCACGATGTTCGACAACACCGAGGTCATCGAGGGCACCACGGGATGGGTGCTGTTCCAGGCATTCGTCCGGATCCCGATCGCTACGGCGCTCTATGAAGAAGTGCTCTTTCGAGGGGTCATATTCGGTATGTTCGCGCGCAGGCACTCACCGCTCCTCGCAGCCGTGTTGACGTCGCTCTTGTTCGGTCTGTGGCACATCGCCCCGACGATCGTCGATCCCCCGAACGCGCAACTCGACCCGAACGGGCTCCTCGACATCGTCAAGCTCGCAGCGCTGGCGGTTGCGGGGACGGCGCCCGCGGGACTCGCGTTCCTGTGGACCAGACTCTACGCAAACAGCGTCTGGGCCTCGGTGCTCGCCCACATCGGCACCAACAGCATCGGCATGCTGGCGGCCTTGTTCGTGGTGAAAGTGATGTAGGACGTAAATCGTAAATCGTAAATCGCCAGAGAGAGCCAGATTGCTTCTCTCCCCCGGCCTTCGCGGGGGAGATGTCGAGGAACGAGACAGAGGGGGAAACCAAGTCGTACCACTCAGCCCGCGCACAACCTGAGTGGATCATCATGGCTTCCCCTCCGACCTCCCCCCTTGACAGGTACGCTCACAGCTGCAACCATTGCATTATCTGGTCCTTTGCGGGCCAGGGACGCGACAAAGGAGGATCGATGATTCGGCTCATCTCGCCGGCAAACCCATCACCGGTCTTCGCGCGCGCCCGTATGCGGTAGACACATTCCCGCACCCGCAGCCGAGATCCACCCACCGGTGACGACATCGACGTCGTGTTTCCGTTTCGCGCTTCTCTCTCCAAGGACCATCCATGATCCCAATCAGAGCCTATCTCCGCCTCTTCGCCGGCTACCTGCGGCCGTTCCGCCGCACGGCCACGTTGCTCGCGCTCGTCCTCACGGGAACTATCGCGCTCCAACTCGTCAACCCGCAACTCATCAAGCTGTTCATCGACGGTGCGGTTGCCGGCGACGACATCTCTGCGCTCGTCCCGATCGCGATCGCCTTCATGGTGATCGCTGTCGCACACCAGGGCCTCATGGTGTGGGCAACCTACCTCGCCGAGCAGGTCGGGTGGTCAGCCACGAACCAGTTGCGAGTCGACCTCGCTGATCATGTGCTGCATCTGGACCTCGGTTTCCACAAGTCGACGAGCCCCGGAGAGTTGATCGAACGCATCGACGGTGACGTCACAGCGCTCTCCAACTTCTTCTCCTCGATGATCATCAAGGTCCTCGCCAACGCGGCCATGATCACAGGGATCGTGGTCCTGCTGTGGATCGAGTCGTGGATCATCGGGCTGGCAGTGAGCGTGCTCATCGTCATCACCTTCACAGGGCTGTTCAGGCTCCACGGCGTGACCGTCCCCTGGCAGAAGGCGATCAGGGCCACAAGTGCTGAGATGTACGGGTTCATCGGTGAGCAGATCGATGGCACCGAGGACATCGAAGCGAACGGCGCCACCGGCTACATGATCTCGCGCTTCGACAGCGTCCAGCGAAGATGGCTCCCCGAGACCGTGCGGGGATGGACCGGATGGGCGATGATGTGGTCAGCGTCGATGGCGCTGTACTTCGCATCGATCGCTGTCGGTTTCGTCCTTGGTGCATGGCTGTTCACTGCCGGCGCCCTGACGATCGGCGGCGTGTACATCGTCTTGCAGTACATCCAGATGGCGCACCGGCCGATCGAACAGATCCGCGAAGAGCTCATCGACCTGCAGAAGGCAGGAGCATCGATCGAGCGCGTCCAGGAGCTCTTCGACCGCGAGCCGCAACTGACCCGACGAGACACCAGAACGCTGCCGAACCAGTCGCTGGCAGTCGCGTTCGAGTCGGTCACCTTCTCGTACAACGACGATGGAGGGCACGAGACCGTTCTCGACGATGTGAGCTTCTCCATCGCACCAGGGCGTGTCGTTGGCTTGCTGGGGCGCACAGGAAGCGGCAAGTCGACCATCGCAAGACTGCTGACGCACCTCCACGAGCCCCAGTGGGGCTCGGTGAAGATCGGGCAGCACGACACACGCGACATCGATCTCGCAAACCTGCGGCACCACGTTGCGATGGTCACCCAGGACGTCCAACTCTTCCGCGCCACGATCAGAGAGAACCTGACGTTCTTCGACGCTTCGGTCCCGGACGACCGGTTGCGCTCGGTCATCGAGCGGTTGGAACTCGCAGAGTGGCTCGACTCGCTGCCAAACGGCCTGGATACCGTCCTCGAATCCGGAGGGGGAGGACTGTCCGCCGGGCAAGCGCAGCTCCTCGCGTTCACACGTGTGTTCCTTCGAGACCCTGGCGTTATCGTGCTCGACGAGGCATCGTCACGGCTTGACCCGGCGACAGAGACGCTGCTCGAACGGGCGATCGACCATCTGCTCGAGGACCGCACCGCGATCGTGATCGCACACCGGCTCTCGACCGTGCAACGTGCAGACGACATCATCATCCTCGAGGACGGCAGAGTCGTCGAGACCGGGGAGCGCGGCACGCTCGCCGCGGACCCCGAATCGCTGCTCAGCGCATTGCTCGCAACCGGTATGGAGGAGGTACTCGCATGAGCAACAGGACCGCCCCCTGGTTCGGCCGGGTCCTTTGGGAACTGGTCAAGCGCCAGCCAGCCCGCTACGCAGCAGCGCAGTTCATGTGGATCAGTATCTGGACCATGCAGATCCTCGTCGGGATCATCATCGCCAGGTACTTCGACGCGCTCACAGCAGGGATGACGACGTCGCAACTGTGGTGGGCGGTCGCTGCCATGTTCGCATACGCTGCCGGCCGGTCGGTGTTCATCTTCGTCGGGATGCGCAACCACGCATCGCTTCTGTTCCGTGCTGGCGCTCTGATGCGTCGGAACCTGCTCGGACGCATCTACGAACTGCCGGGTGCAGCCGCGCTCGATGAGAGTCCAGGCGAGGTCGTCAGCCGCATGCGCGATGACATCGAACATGTCGTCGAACCGTTCGACTTCTCCGTCGATATCGCCGGTGCAGGGATCGCGGGCGTTCTCTCGTTCGTCATCCTGTGGAACATCGACCCCGTCATCACCGTGGTTGCGAGCATCCCGGTCATCGTCGTCGGGGTGGTCTCAAACCGGACAGGCGGCATCGTGCGCAGGTACCGCAAGGATGCCCGCGCCGCGACCGAGGACATCACCGGGTTCCTCGGCGAGACGTTCGCCGCGACCCAATCGGTCAAGGTGGCAGGGGCCGAGCACCAAATGATCGCTCGGTTCGGTGTCTTGAACGACGTCCGCCGGTCGATGATGGTGAAGGACCGGACGCTTACCGCCGTCCTCGAAGCGACGTTCCGCAACACCGTGAACATCGCAACCGGATTGATCCTGCTGCTCGCAGCAGGGCGTCTCGGTGCGACAGGATCGGCAGGGATCTCGATCGGCGAGTTCGCCCTGTTCGTGTACCTCGTGACGCAGATCACCGAGACCGCGTACTTCTACGGCATGTTCGTGGCGCGGGTGAAGCAGGCGACGGTTTCGGTGGAGCGTCTCACTGGCACGATGGCCGGCGAGCCGTGGGAGCGTCTCATGTCGGACACGCCGCTGTACCTGGGGCACGCGGACGTTACGCCGATCGCATCTCTTGCGACGCCGGCACCGTTCCACTCAATGGAGGCCCGTGGCCTGTCGTATCACTACCCCGGCACCGATAGCGGGATCGACAACGTGGACCTGGAGATCGACAAAGGGGAGTTCGTTGTCGTGACCGGTCGCATCGGGTCTGGCAAGACGACGCTGCTGCGCACCCTGCTCGGGCTGCTTCCTGCAGATTCCGGAACCGTCACGTGGAACGGCGAGGCTGTCGATGACCCGTCAGCCGTACTCATCCCTCCCCTTGTCGCCTACACGCCTCAGGTCCCGAGGCTGTTCTCGATGTCGTTGCGCAACAACCTCGACCTCGGTTCCGGCTTATCGCAGAGCGATCTCGCCGAATCGATCCACATCGCGACGATGACTCGCGATGTGGATACGATGGATGAAGGTCTCGAAACGATGATCGGCCCGAGAGGAGTCAGGCTCTCAGGTGGCCAGGTGCAGCGGTCGGCGTCGGCACGCATGTTCGCGCGACAACCGCAACTTCTCGTCCTTGACGACGTGTCGTCCGCACTCGATGTTGAGACAGAGCGCACACTGTGGTCCCGGCTGTTCGAGACTCGCTCGGATGTCGCCGCCCTCGTCGTGTCTCACCGGCGCGCCGCCCTCGCCATGGCGGACAAGGTAGTCGTCATGGACGCTGGCAGGGTTGCAGCGGTTGGCACTGCAGCCGAACTCGAGTCGACGTCCGACGTGTTCCGTGCGATCTGGGCGGGAAACGGAGATCGCAAACCGAAGACAGTAGATCGAAGACCGTAAACCGTAGAGGGGAAAGCGGAAAGCTACCTCTGCCTCTGGCGATTCACGATCGTGCGATTTACGATCTCCGCACTACGGCCTCGTGATCCCCAGGACCTCGATCTCGAAGGTGAGTGCTTCGCCTGCCAGAGGGTGGTTGGCGTCCAACTTGACCGTGTCAGCGGTGACCTCCAGAACCTCCGCAGGCTGGCCGTTGCTGAGGGTCACCGACTCGCCGACAGCGACCTCTCCCTGGGCCGGGTCATACGGCAGATCGAGGACGTTCTCCTCGCTCCACTCGCCGTAGGCATCTGCTGCCTCCATGCGGACGGTGTTGGTCTCGCCGACCTGTGCGCCACGCACCGCCTCATCGAATCCCGAGATGACCTGACCGGTGCCAACGGTGAAACTGAACGGTACCCCCCGGTCACGGGAGGAGTCGAACTGCGAGCCGTCGTCAAGCGTGCCGACATAGTGCACTTCCACGGTGTCGCCGTCTTGAGCGACCAGGTCGCCGGTAGCACCCGCTGGTGCTGTCGTGTCTGAAGTTTCGGTCACGGTTGCCTCCGTCGTCGGAGCGACCGTGTCAGCCTGATCTGAGCTGCTACATGCAGCAGCGATGATGCCAACGGCGGCAACGAGCAGGAAGAGACGACGGTATCGCATTGGGTATCTCCGGTGGGTAGATGAACCAGAGAGGCTACCGGCAATGCGCGGTAGTGATCTCAGCCAACAGCCTTCCGCTTCTCTCCCCCGGCTCTTTGGACGGGGGAGATGTCGAGGAACGAGACAGAGGGGGAAACCAAGTCGTACCACTCAGCCCGCGCGCAACCTGAGT
>JBDLIR010000061.1:0-8751 GCA_039714815.1 Actinomycetota bacterium
TCGACGACCATCCGCATCGAGGCGACGAACGGAGAGTTCTCGACAGGGTCGAGGAAGGACACCGCCGCCTGGCCCACAGTGTTGGCATCTCCGCCCCAGGGGAAAGGACCGAGGTTGAATACTTTGTCCATGGGCTTGCGTTCGCCGACAGGATGGACGAACGACAACGGCCTGACCGTCCCCCACGCCCATCGAACCGTGTCCGGGCCGAAATCGTCGATCAGGCGCTGAACGACGGTTGCGAGGGCGTCCTCTATCTCAGCGTTCCAACCACCCTCGAACCAGCCCTCTGGCTTACCGTCGAGCAGGCGAGAGAGGTGACCCGTCCTGCGGGTGAACACGATCGATTCCGGGGTGAGCACGCTCATGCCTTTCCCGAGCGCCCAGTCCGCTGTCCTCGGAGCCTTTGCTGCAACGACCCGCTGTGCCATCTCCACGACGAAGAACTCGTACACCGTTGCAGGCGAAGATCCACTGGACGCGACGCCATCCCAGGACTCGAGCATCTCGACGGCAAGTACGGCGTTGGGGCCGGTTGGGTCGCACCCGATTATGGCTTCCTTCATCTCTCTCCACGGAATCGGCGACTGATCCATCTGGAGTTGACCTGCTGCGCCCACCGTCCACGTGTCACGCTCGGCGAGTCTCTCTGTGATGCGCGCGACCCTGTACCCGTCGATGAAATCGTGGCTGATGAACGGACCCTCGTCTGCCTGGAGTGGTTTGTTGTTCGCCGTTGCCAGGAATCCACACGCGGGGTTGACGGTGCCGGGCAGCTCGTCAACGCTCAACGTGCCATCCTCCCAGCCGGTGTCGGGGTCCCATCCAGCCATCGGGATCGTTCCATGACCTGTCTTGCGCACCGGCGCTTCACCGACGAGTTGCCATGCGATGTCTCCGGACGCATCAGCAGACACCACGTTGAGTGACAGGCCCGGCCAGTGGCGGTAGGACTCCTTGATCTCGCGAACCGACCGGGCCTTGTGTGTCGTGAGCAGGCCCCTCACGGGTGTCGCATCGAGCCAGACCGCTCGCATCGCGACCGAGGGTTCCGCATCGTCCAAGGCAGGCCCGACCACGGGGCCATGAGGTGTGATCAGAACCTTCTCGACGACGTCCTCTCCGCCCTTGACCTTGATCGTCTCTGTGTGAGTAACGCACGGAACGATGTCTTCGCCGATGCGCACACCCGAACCATCGGGGGTGATGTCCGTGAGGAACATATCGGTGTTGTCCACGAGTCCCGCTGTCACGCCCCAAGCGCAGTGGCCGTTGAAACCGACTGCCATACCGGGCGAGCCGACAAGACTCGCCCCGGCAACGCGCCACTGAGGTGTCGATACCCGGGCCAGATACCAGTGCGAAGGGTGGCTTGGCTGAAGATGGGGGTCATTGGCCACGATCGGCCTGCCTGATTCCGTTCTGCTTCCTGATATGGCCCAGTTGTTCGAGCCTCCCCCGAGTCCAACGACCCTGCTGAACAGATCGAGGTCCGTTGCGAGCGCATCTGCGGCGCTTCCGGCAGCCTCCCTGGGGGGACTCGTTGCGGGGAGCCACTCCGGGTACGTGGGGTCGAGGGCCATCAACGCCTCGGGTCCGTCCTCGGAGAGGATCTTGTGCCTCACCAACTCGCTGTCCCAGTTCGATGCGAGGAGGAACGCCATCAACTTCATCAACCCGAGAACATCCGCTGCCTCGTACGGCGTCGGTTCGGCTTTCAGTAGGGCGAACTCGTGTGCAAGCTTCTTCCCACCTCGCGTCGCCCCCTGATACGCCCCTCGGGCGTACGCCTCGAGCAGCGACGCCACGTCGTCGTCGAGAGCATCCATCTGGGCGACAGCAGACCGGTTGAATCCGATCCGCCGCGATAGGCGGTCGATGGGAAGAGCGTCGGCACCCACGAGTTCGGACAATGTGCCGCGGGTGACACGGAGAAGTCCCTCCATCTGGAATGCCCTGTCCTGGCCGTGGCAGAACCCCAGGCCGAACCATGCGTCTTCATCGTTGAGTGCGTCGATGTACGCGATGCCGAACCGATCCCGCCCGATGCGAACCGGCTCGGAAACGCCCTCAACGGTCACGGACCCGTCAGCGGTGACCAATCGCCTGCCGAGCGCAAGCCGCAGCGCTTTCTTGGTGAAGTTCATGTAGACACCGTACTCCGCCTTCTCTCTCTTGCTGTCGGCTGTGAGCTGACGGCTGACTCAGACCTCAATCACGACTGGCAAGACGACGGGTCGGCGTCCTGCGATCTTCTTGATCGTTCGTGTGGCAGTGTTGCGCACACGGCGTCTGAGAATGTCGGGATCGATGGGCACGTCGAGCGTCGCTATCGAAGCCGTGATGCGCTCGGTGATCAGATCGCCTATGTCGTCGAAGTCCTTGGTGACGCCGTGGCTGTCGACGTCCGGGCCGAAGAGGATCTCTCCCGTTGAGAAGTTGAGTCCGAGCGTGACGATCAGGACACCATCGTCGGCGAGGTGGCGCCTGTCCCTGATGATCGTCTCGGCCTCGCCCACATCGGCCCCGTCGACGTAGACGTACCCTCCGGGGATCGCCTGGCGCTCAACGCTGAGCGCTCCTTCTTCGAGTGTCACGACATCGCCGTCCTCACAGATCTCGACTTCAGGGATCCGCATCTCCCGGCCGATCGAGGCGTTGGCGATCATGTGCCTGTACTCGCCGTGGACAGGGACGAGCGCCTCGGGACGGACCGTGTTGTAGAAGGTCTTGAGTTCCTCCGCGGCGGCGTGTCCCGACACGTGCACGTGCGTGTTGTGCCCGTGGAAGACCGTGACACCTGCGCGGTACAGGTTGTTGATCACCCGCGACACCCTCGTCTCGTTGCCCGGAATCGGTGTGGCGGAGATGATGACCGTGTCGTGCTCCGATAGCGAAATGGACCTGTGTTCGCCTGCTGCCATCAGCGACAACGCGGCGAAAGGCTCTCCCTGGCTGCCGGTCGAGATGATGGCCGTGTCTGCGTCCGGCATGTCGACGAGGACATCGAGTTCGACGAGGAAACCGTCGGGTATGTCGAGGACACCGAGGTTCGAAGCGATGTCAGAGTTACGGAGCATCGATCTGCCGATGAACGCGAACTTCCTTCCATCACGCACCACAGCGTCGATCGCTTGCTGCACCCGGTGCACGTGCGAGGCGAAGCACGCGAGGATGACCCGGCCGTCGGCGTGGCTGACGATCTCATTGAGACGCTCCCCGACCGTCACTTCCGACGGCACGTACCCCGGGCGTTCGGCGTTCGTCGAATCCGCCAGGAGGAGTCGCACTCCTCGTTTCCCGATGGCGCCGAAGGATCTGAGATCCGTCGGCACGCCGTCTATGGGTGTCGGGTCGAGCTTGAAATCTCCCGTGTGCAGCACGACCCCCTCGGGTGTATCGAAGGCGACACCTGCCGCGTCGGGGATCGAATGTGACACGGGGATGAAGGTGAAGCGGAACGGGCCGTGGTCGACCCACTCGTAGTGGTCCACCGACCGAAGATCCGGAGTGATCCCGTACTCTTCGATTCGCGCACGGGCGAACTCAACGGTGAGCGGGGTTCCATAGATCGGGACGTTGACATCCTTGAGGAGGAACGCCAGCGACCCGATGTGGTCTTCGTGGCCGTGTGTCAGGACGATGCATTGGAAGTCGTCTCGCCTGGCAAGGACGGAAGCGAAGTCCGGGAGCACCAGGTCGACTCCGAGCATGTCCTCTTCAGGGAACATGAGTCCACAGTCGATCATCGCCATCGCCCCGTCGATGTCGAGTGTTGCACAGTTTCGTCCTACCTCACCGAGGCCGCCGAGAAAACCGACTTTGACTGTCATGATCCCCGGTATCTGTTGATAGCGGTCAGCGCGTCACCGACGGCCCGGCTGGTTTCTGGTTGTGCATCGACGAGTGGCAACCGGGGCGACCCTACAGAGTCCCAGTACGCCGTGAGTGCTGCCTTGAGCGGCATGGGGCTTGGTTCGCTGAACAGTGCAGCGACGAGCGGTGCGAGGAGTTCGTCGATCTGTTTGGCTAGATCGTGGTCTCCGGCGACCACGGCTTCGACCATCTTTGCGATCTCGACACCTGCGAAGTGAGAGGCCACCGACACGACCCCGACCGCGCCACCTTCGATGAGTTGTCGCGTCATGCCGTCACTGCCTGAATACACGGCGAATCCCTCGGGGAGTGCCTGGAGTGCGGCGAGGGACCAGGAGATGTCGTCGACCGCATCCTTGACGCAACAGATCCTGGGATGGCCGGCGAGTTCGACGAGCGTGTCGATCTCGATCAGCCTGGCTGTGCGGCCGGGGATGTTGTAGACCATCATCGGGAGCTCTGCGGCGTCGGCGATCGCTGTCATGTGGGCGATGATGCCTGACTGGGGAGGCTTCGAGTAGTACGGGGTGACGGCCATGACGCCGTCAACGCCGCCGTCGCGGGCCATACGGGCGGTCTCGCATGATTCAGCGGTGTCGTACGTTCCGACACCTGCCACGATGTACGTCTTCTCCTTTGCGGCATCGACAGCCGTTCTGAACAGCGCGGATTTCTCGGCCGCTGTCAGTGTCGGCGACTCACCCGTCGTTCCTGCGACGACGAGGCCGTCAGAACCGTTGTGGACAAGATGGTTGACGAGGCGTGAGAACGTCACGTAGTCGACAGAGCCGTCGTCGTCGAAGGGGGTGATGATGGCCGTGAGAACCCGTCCGAAGGGTGCGGTGGGTCGTTGTTCCATACCAGGGAATGTACCACGCGACGGTTCTCTATCCTTGCACCCATGGAAGGTACAAGCCACTACATCAGAGACGTCACGACCACCGATTTCCAGCAGGAAGTGCTGCTCAGATCGCGAGAAGCCCCCGTCCTCGTGGACTTCTGGGCCGAGTGGTGCGGGCCGTGTAAGGCGCTGTCGCCGCTCCTTGAACGGATGACGGAAGACGCCGCGGGGAAGTTCCTCCTCGCCAAGGTCGATGTCGATGCGAACCAGGAAGTGTCGGCACAGTTCGGCATCCAGTCGATTCCGACTGTCGTGGCCATCGTCAACGGCAAGGAGGTCAACCGGTTCTCCGGTGCGTTGCCTGAAGCCTCGATACAGACGTTCATCGACTCGGTGATGCCTTCAGAGATCGACCTGATGGTGGAAGAAGCGCGATCGGTTTTGATCTCCGGCGATGTAGTCGCCGCGGAACACATCCTGAGACAGGCCCTTGATGCGCAATCGGATCACCAGGACGCAGGAACGTCGCTTGCTGCGCTGCTCATCGACAAGGGCGAAACCGATGAGGCGATGATCGTGCTCGGGAAGCTGGTGCCCGACGCGGAGGTGGACCGCCTCCAGGGCGCTGCTCGTCTTCGCAAGTCAGCCGGGACCGACATCAGCACACTCGAAGCCGCGGTGCACGCAGACCCCGATAACGCCGACGCCCAACTCGAACTCGCACGCGCGCTCGCTGCACGAGGTGAGTTCGAGCCTGCCCTCGACAAGATGCTCGCGATCGTACGCAACGGCGGTCAACGGAAAGAGGATGCCAGGCTGGCGATGGTCGACATCTTCGGAGTGCTCGACGCCGACCATCCGCTGACGTCGAGCTACCGCCGCCAACTCGCCTCGGCGCTGTACTAGGCAGACGCCAGATTCCAGATTCCAGATGCCAGACACCAGATGCGGATGCTGGCTACGTTCCGTCAACCAGTAGGTGGTCCAGGCCGACCGTCAGGACCTCTTCCTGATCGGGGATGCTGCGAATCGCAAGCAACACGCCTGGCATGAAGGATGTGCGGTCGAGCGTGTCATGGCTCAGACGCAGGGTCTCGCCTTCGCCTCCGAACACCACATCCTGGTGAGCGACGACCCCGGGAACACGCAGCGAATGCACACGCACGCCTTCGACGTTGGCACCCAGAGCACCCTCAAGGATCTCGACAGACTCGACAGCGCGTTCGTGGACGGGACGTTCGCCGGCGATCGCGTGGGCGGTCGCTATGGCGGTGCCCGACGGGGCATCTGCCTTAGCGTCATGGTGCGTCTCGATGATCTCTGCAACGGGGAAGAACCCGGCCGCCATCTCGGCCATCTTCATCATCAGGATCGCACCGATAGAGAAGTTCGGGACGACGAGGCAGTTGCCTGGCCCGTTACCCCAGATCTCCTCGAGTTCCTTGAGGCGGTCAACATCGAATCCGGATGTGCCGACGACGACGCTGGCGCCGAACGTCCGCCACATACGGATGTTCTCCATCACGACATCCGGTCGTGAGAACTCCACGATCACATCGCAGCCGTCGAGCACCGCCCGGTCCTGGCTGATGGACAGCCCGGCGATGTTCCCGGACGTATGCGCGTCGTAGAGGCAGATCAGGTGAATGTCGTCCGCGTCCTGGATCGTTCCCGCCGCCAGGCTCCCCATCCGGCCGGAGGCGCCGGATACACCAACCTTCATTCGACGTACTCCTTCAGTTCGTCTTCACCAAAGGGTCCCACGGCACCGATGATGTACGGGCCGGAATAGGCGACCTTGGCTACCTCCATTATGTCCTCGTTCGTGACGGCTGAGATCCGTTCCACGGTTTCGTCCACGGAGATGTGTTCCATCCCGACGATCTCGGTGCGTCCCAGCCTGCTCATCCGCGAGTTCGCGTCTTCGAGTCCGAGTGCAAGTGCGCCCTTGACATGGCCCTTTGCCCGCTCGAGTTCCTCGTCGGTGATGCCTTCGTTGATGACCTTCGTTATCTCGTCCCTGACGAGCGAGAGCACCTCGGCGGCCTGGGACGGCATCGTCCCGACGTACACAGCCGACGCGCCGGCATCGAGAAACGGCATCCGGAAGCTGTGGACCGCGTAGGCGAGTCCGCGGGTCTCGCGGATCTCGTGGAACAAACGTGACGACATGCCTCCCCCGAGCACATGATCGGCAAGTGTCAACGCAAAACGCCGGTCGTCGTCGCGCACGATCGAGGGGGATCCGAACACGATGTGGGCCTGCTCCGTGTCTTTGGTGTGGACCCGGGCACTCGCCGCAACGGTCGGGCTGACAGATTCGCGGGTCGACGGTTCTCCCTCCCATGCGCCGAAGTGTTCGACAACGAGGTCCATGAGGTTCTCCGGAAGATTCCCTGCGATCGACACAACGGTCGAACGCGGCGAGTATCTCCTGGCCCAGTACTGGGATACCGTCTCGCGGGTCATCGACGTAATCGACTCGCGCGTGCCGAGGATCGGTGGCGCAAGCGGGTGACCGGCCCATGCAGCGGTGATGAACTGTTCATGGGCGACATCAGTGGGGTCGTCTTCGTTCATGTTGATCTCTTCGAGCACGACGTTTCGCTCGGAGTCGATCTCCTCTTGTCTGAACGCCGGCCTTTGCAGCATCTCTGCAAGGATCTCGACACCGGTGGGGAGATCCTCGTCACGCGTCCTCGTCCAGAAGCATGTGTACTCCTTTGAGGTGAACGCGTTGTGTCTGGCGCCGAGACCGTCGAATGTCTCCGAGATCCTTCGCGCAGGCCAGGTGTCAGACCCCTTGAACAACAGATGCTCGAGAAAGTGCGACGAGCCTGCTTCGAGCTCTGATTCGTCGCGGCTGCCGGTGTCTACCCAACACCCGATCGCAGCGGATCGCAGTGTCGGCATGTTCTCCGTGATGATCCGGAGACCATTGGGAAGTGTGGTGAGTTCATAGTTCATCGTGGCTGGATGATAGGAACCGTTCCACGGCGAGGGATCAGTCGTCGGGGCCGGGACGCCTGCGCTGTCGCTTCGTCTGGGATCGGGCGCGCTTGTCAGCGATCCTGCGAGCTCTCGCCGATCGTGACGGCCGCGTCGCTCGTCGCGGTGCAGGGTCGGGCCGTGCGGCGTCTTCGATCATCGCATGTAACCGCGAGATCGCCTGCTTGCGGTTTGCGACCTGTGAACGCGACCCGTGTTCGACGATCTTGACCTCTGTTCCGAGCTTCGCAACGATCCGGTCCCGCGTCGGCGCATCGAACGCACGCGATGCCTCCACATCGAAGCGCAGTTCTGCGCGCGACGACGTCCTGTTTGCGTGCTGGCCCCCTGGCCCGCCAGGCGTATCGAACCGCCAACGCAACTCGGTCTCCGGTATGTCGAATCTCGTCATTTTTCGTCACCGCTCATTCGGGAACATCCTACAATGGGCAGTTGATGCGTGATCGTGACCAGTCCGTCCTCAATGAGATCCTGCCACCCGATGAACGGGTGATCGAAGCTGTCGTGGCGCGCTATCAACGAGTGGCGCCTGCGGTAACGCGATTCGCACGATCACTTGCCGGCAACGATGAACTGCAGGTGCGTCTCGGCACGCAGGCCGCGGCAACGGAAGACACGATCGTCATCGACCCAGGCGTGTTCCAGACCGCATACGCCCGCTCAGCCCCGGTCACACCGTCAGAGGTCGCGCTCACCTCGGCTCTGCATGAGGTGATCCACCTCATCGCAACAGATCTCGACGAGGAGCGGCCTGTCCCGAAGGAGTGGCTGCAGTTCAAGACCGCGGAACCCGATGAGCAGGAACTCGAGCCTGTGATGGTCCCGATCGGCTTGTTCGAGTTCGGTGAGATGGAGGAGGACGTCGTACGGCCAGACGTCACTGAAGACGACATCGACCTCGACGACGACGACAGCAAGGATCCGGCAGCAGTTCCCTTGCTATCCGCCCTCAACGAGATCGGAGGGCCCGCGGCCGAGGCCA
Organism: Actinomycetota bacterium; assembly: GCA_039714815.1. Lineage (GTDB taxonomy): Bacteria > Actinomycetota > Acidimicrobiia > Spongiisociales > UBA5794 > JAMBLL01. The sequence goes on from JBDLIR010000061.1 coordinate 8,709, forward strand.
TGTTCCTCTCGATCGAGGACGCACGGCAAGAACGGTCTCACTT
>JBDLIR010000062.1:0-8676 GCA_039714815.1 Actinomycetota bacterium
TTCATCCGACTCGAGTTCGAGGCTGTAATCCGCTACGTCGAGAACGACGGCGGTCATGCGGTTCTCGGTGAGCGTTCCGGTCTTGTCCGTGCCGATGACGCTCACCGACCCGAGTGTCTCGACGGCAGGGAGGCTGCGGATGAGCGCCTGCCGTTTGAGCATCCGCTGTGCTCCGAGCGAGAGTGCGATCGTGACAACGGCCGGCATCGCCTCTGGAATGGCGGCGACCGCGAGGCTCACCGATGTGAGCAGGAGCGTTTCGAGGTCATCTCCTCTCGCGAGTCCCATCACGAACAGTAAGACGACCAACGCCCCTGCCGCGGCTGCAAGCACCTTCCCGAGATGGTCGAGGCGGTCCTGGAGCGGCGTGTTGCCGTCTTCGACCGCCTGAATCAGTGATGCTATCTTGCCGATCTCGGTCGCCATTCCAGTCGCAGTAACGATCAGTTCGCCCCTGCCCATGGTCACAACGGTCCCCGAGTAGACCATGTTGCGGCGCTCGGCGAGGGCCCTTTCCGACTCGAACCTTGCGCCGGCATCTTTGGACACAGGCTCAGATTCACCGGTGAGTGCGGCCTCTTCGATCTGGAGATTGGACGACACCGCGAGCCTGCCGTCAGCGGGCACGACATTGCCGGTCTCGAGCACGACACGGTCACCAGGGACGAGGTCCAGCGAGGAGGTCTCCAGAAGGGTTCCCCCTCTGCGCACCCTGACCGTGGGCACGGCCATCTCGCTGAGCGCGGCCATCGCTTCTTCAGCTTTGCTCTCCTGGGCATAGCCCATGATGGCGTTCAGCACGATGATGGCGAGGATGGCGACAGCCTCGATCCAGTCACCGAGGAACGCGGAGATCAGGACAGCTCCCACGAGCACGTAGGTGAGGAAGCCCTTGAACTGGTCAACGAAGATCGCGAACCGACCTCGACCCTTCGCCTCTTCGATGCGGTTCGGTCCGAACTGGATGAGCCTCTCGGCCGCTTCATCGTGTTCGAGACCGGTCTCTGGAGACGCCAGCTTCGATGCGACGACTTCAGCCGTCGTCATCGACCAATCGGAGATCGCCGGGTCAACCGTTTCCATGGGTCTTGCACATCCTGGATCAGTACTCCCCGAGGTCGTCCCAACGGTCGCCCTCGGCTAGGTCGATGACGGTCCATGCCATGGCGAGTGCACCGTCCCGGATGATCTGCTTGCCGTCGTTTGTGACCGTGTGGGCGGCGAACTCCGGCTGATGGTTCACTATGGGGTAGCAGTTGAGGTCGATCATCGGATGGATCGCAGGGACCTCGTGTGACACGTTACCCATGTCCGTCGACCCTGAACTCTTGGGAGGCAGATCGGCGAGACGCTTCATCGCCCTCCCCGCGCTCAGCGAGTTCCGTTCATACAACTCGGCCATGACCTTGTCTGTTCGCAGATCCTTGTACCTGTGGCCGGACTCGGTGACCTCGTAGGTGCATCCGGTGGCGAGGGCGGCGGCCTCGAAACATGCCTCTATCTTGGGAAAGAGTTCGTCGAGGCGCTCATCGGTCTGTGAGCGCACGTTGAACACCATCGAGGTGTGGGCCGGTATCACGTTCGGCGCTGCACCGCCGCGTGTGATGATGCCGTGAACGCGGTCGGACTCGAGGATCTGCTGACGCAGCGCAGAGATGTTCATGTACGCGAGTACCGCCGCGTCGAGTGCGTTCAGCCCGAGGGCTGGTTCTGCTGCTGCGTGAGACGGCTTGCCGTAGAAGTTGACCTCGATGTGGGCGATGGCCAGGAATTTCGGGTCCACGACGCTCGAGACACCAGGGTGGATCATCATCGACGCCGCCGCGCCCTCGAACGCTCCCGCGTTGATCAGATCGACCTTCCCTCCTGAGTGTTCCTCGGCAGGTGTTCCCAGTACGGTCAGGCGAATCCCGAGTTCATCGGCGAGGTCCACGAGGGCGAGGCCCGCACCGATGCCTGCGGTGGCGATGATGTTGTGTCCGCAAGCCTGGCCCACCTCAGGCAAAGCATCCATTTCCGCGCAGATGATCACCTCGGGACCGGTTGAACCCGCCCGCGCTGCGAACGCAGTGTCGAGCCCATACGCAGGATATTCAACCTCGAATCCGCCATCGGCGAGCATCTCGGCCATGCGCCGTGACGTTTCGAACTCTTCGTATCCGAGTTCGGGGTTGTCGTACATCCACTGAGACAGGTCGTGAAGCTTCCGCTCGTCGTCGCCGAATCGCAGCTCTGCGCGTTCTTTCGTGTTCACATGCACCTCGTTACTCGAAACTGGTGTTTCACACCCTGTCCGTCTCTCAAGGGCCCAGGCTACATGGGCACGTACGCGTGCGTGTGCAGAGCCCGTCCGCACCGCCCCCGAAACGCGTTCGACGGGTCGAACCGTTCTCGTAACTGCCCACGGTGCCTTCCGATGTGCGGTCGCGTGGGTCGAGTACCGCATTCGGAACCCGGATAGACCGCTACGCTCCGCAATCTGAAAGCGTGTGAAGCCTCCAAGGAATTCAAGGAACGGTACGCATGAACCTGCTCGGAGCCATTCCGTCACCAGCACAGAACGTGCTCGAGGTCGGACCGCTGACAATCCACTTCTACGGCATCCTCATCGCGATAGGCGTGATTGTCGCGATTGTCGTGTCCCGCAAACGGTATGTCAGGTTCGGTGGGAGCGGGGAGTTCTTCGAGAAGACCGCCATCTGGGCGGTTGTGATCGGGTTTCTCGGTGCACGAGCAGGCTATGTGCTCACGCACTCAGGCAATTTCATCGATCGGCCTTACGCTGTGTTCTTCATCTGGGAGGGCGGCCTTGCCCTGTACGGTGGGCTGTTGTTCGGTGCGTTGACGTTCGTCTTCCTGGTCAATCGACATGAGGGCGACCTCTTCTCGATCGGAGACGCAACCGCGGTCGGCATCCCTCTCGCACAGGCGATCGGCCGGTTGGGGAACTACTTCAACCAGGAGTTGTTCGGTACCCCGACCAGGCTGCCGTGGGGGCTCGAGATCGACGCAGCCCATCGACCGCCGCAGTTCGCCGAATTCGCAACGTTCCATCCGACCTTCCTCTACGAACTCGTGTGGAATGCGTTCATCCTCGTTCCTGTGATCCTGTTGCTCGAAAAGCGTGAGAAACTGGCCAAGGGCGCATCCTTCGGGGTCTACATCGCGATGTACGCGTTCATCCGGTTCTGGATGGAGTTGCTACGCACGGATACCACCTACCGCCTGTTCGGCATCAGTCGCAACGGATGGGTGTCTGTTCTCGCATTTGCAGGAGGCGTCGCCTGGATCTGGTGGATGCAGAAACGCAACGAACCGAGGACGCTCGTCGGAGACCCGTACCTCCTGTCGCCGCAAGCGGAAACAGCCGACAGCGGACAGCCGACAGCCGACAGCTCGGGAGAAGAAGTTCACGGTGATGAAGAAGCTGTCAGTCGTCAGTCGTCAGCCATCAGTCCGGACGAGGATCCAGGGGCTTAGCTCTTTCGGTATGCGGTGTACGGCTCAGCTCGCTTGTTCGTCCGACTGGTGTAGTCCAACAATCATCCCCGTCGTGTCGGTGAAGTAACAGCCGTAGCCGACGCCGGGGATCGTGAACTTGGGAACGACTATCTCGCCTCCCGCAACGATGACCTTGGCCATGTAGCCTGCGATGTCGTCAACGGAGATGGTTGCCACGGTGAGGGGTGCGCCGTCGGGGGATTCGGTGAATCCGGTATCGACGCCATTGTCGTCTCCGTGGCTCTCGATCAGGTAGTCCTCACCATCCCACGGTTGCGGGTTCCAGCCGAAGACATCCTTGTAGAATGCCGTGGACGCTTCGATGTCTCCACTGTTGAACTCGACGAAATTGACATGTGCCATGGCCTGTCTCCTTATCGCTGTCGGCTGTCAGCTGTTAGTTGCCTTCAGCGTCTTTCTGGGAGTCCGCGAATAGTTCTCCCATGGCTCCGATGCTTGCGAGGATCGAAGTTGTTTCCATGGGAAGGTAGATCTTCGTCGCCTTGCCGTCCGCAATGCCCTGGAGTGCTTTGAGGTACTCGATGGCGATCAGGTCGGGTGTTGGGTCACCTGTGTGGATGGCACCGAACACACGCTCGATCGCCTGGCCTTCACCTTCAGCCACGGTGAGTTTCTGGTACTTCTCCGCGTCTGCGACCTTCTTGATTGCCTCGGCCTGACCCTCAGCGTCGAGGATCCGCGCCTGCTTGACACCTTCAGCCTTGAGAATCGCCGATCGCTTGTCACCCTCGGCCTCGGTGACGATCGCACGCCGGTCACGTTCAGCCTTCATCTGGCGGTGCATGGCGTTCGTAACGTCTGCCGGCGGGTCGATCCGCTGGATCTCGACCCTGACGACTCTGGTTCCCCACACGTCGGTGGCTTCGTCGAGGATCTCTCTCAGTTCGGTGTTGATGGTCTCACGGGAGGTCAGCGCGTCGTCGAGATCCATGTCGCCGATGACGTTCCTCAGGTTGGTTTGTGCCAGTTTCGTTGCGGCCACGATGAAGTTCGCGACGTTGTAGACCAACTTGACCGGATCGGTGGCCTGGTAGTAGACGACGGCATCCACCGTCACGACGACGTTGTCTCGCGTGATGACTTCCTGAGGTTGCACATCGACAACCTGCTCACGCATGTCGACCTTGCGGATCTTCTCGATGAAAGGCACGATGAGGTGAAGACCGGGGTCGAGTGTCTTGCGGTACCGTCCGAACCGTTCGACGAGTCCCTGCTGATACTGCTGGATGATCTTGACCGCAAGAGCGACGTAGACGACGAGCACTCCGATCAGAATCAGTACGATGATTGCAGCTTCCATGTTTCCTTCCTTCGTTTACCTCGTAAGCCTATGACTGTTGAGTGTCTGGCTCCACCACGAGCCTCACTCCGGATACCTCCACCACGCGGACCTCGATCCCTTGTGGGATCTCGCCATCGGTGAGGGTCGTTGCCCTCCAGACCTCGGTTCCCATTTTGACGCTCCCGGCGCCGGTCCGCCGGTCGATCGCTTCTGTCACGATCGCCGAGGCGCCTATGTATCGAGCAGCCCCGACCTTGATCAGTTCACCCTGGGTCTCCTTCTTCGCAAACCGTTGGATGACATAGAGCGACATCAGCGATACCACTACGAAGCTGATGAGTTGGAGAGGGATTCCCACACCTGCAAGCGCGAGAAGAGCAGCCGCGGCAGCGCCGGCGGCGAATGGCAACAAGAAGAACCCTGCGGTGATCATCTCACCGACGGCGAGCACCGCAGCGGCTACGAACCAAACACCCGTCCAAAGAGCCTGGTCCAGTGAATCGTCCTTGGGGCCGAAGACGGCAACAGCGCCGATCATGATCGCGATCACGATCGCCCCGAACCAGAGTCCGGCTGTCCCTGCGCGCGAATCGGTCCGTGGGAGCGAGGGAGGGGCGGGTTCTGTCCGGTCGGCAGCTCCCTGGGGCCCCTGGAACTCTGCAGCCCACTCCCCGGCGAATGCCTCGATGTCGTTGCCAACAACGATGTCGAGGCTCTTTCCAGCGGACGTTGCTTCCTGGAGGTGTGAACGTAGCTCCGTGGCCATCTCGTCGGCGCTGTCGGCACTGATCCCTGAAGTGAGCCACGTCGAGCGGCAGCGGTCGGCGATCTGGTCAGCCGTTAGATCGGTCATTGTGTTGCTCCCTTCATCACCTGGTTGACGCCGTCTCGAAGGTCGAACCATTCCTCTCGCCACTCTAGAAGCCTTTCGTGTCCGCTCTCTGTGATGTCGTAGTACTTTCGGGGTGGTCCAGAGCCGTCCGCCTCAACGAAGTAGGCAGAGATGAGGCCCGATCGCTGCATCCTCGACAGGGTGGGGTAGATCGACCCCTCGTTCGACAGGCGTAGCCCACGCGCACCGAGCTTCTCGGCCATCTCGTAGCCGTAGCTTGGCTCCTCGCTGATGATGGCGAGTAGACACATGTCGAGCACACCCTTGAGCAGCTGGCTTCGATGGTCCATACCGAATCCCTGTGTTCGCTAGATATCTTGGAAAAAACAATATCACAGATTGGGTAGTTCGTCAACGTGGTCGTTCCCGTTCAGGCGTCCAGAACGTCCAGATACGGACGGTATGGACGCAAGAAGCGATTAGGTCAGGTGAAGGTGAGGGTGTCGCCGTTGGCGTCGATGGTGACGGTGGAGCCCTCCGGGAGGTCGCCGTCGAGGACCTGGAGCGCGATCGGATCGGCTACTGCGGTCTGGATGAGGCGCTTGAGGGGCCTTGCGCCGTAGACAGGGTCGTAGCCGTGGTCGGTGAGCCAGTTGGCAGCACCATCCGTCAGCTCGACCTTGATCTTGCGGTCCGCAAGACGGCGTTGCAGACTTGCGAACTGGATCTCGACGATCTGGCGCAGGTCGTCCTTGGACAATCGGTGGAAGACGATGGTGTCGTCAACCCTGTTGAGGAACTCCGGGCGGAAATGGGTTCGCACGACCTCCATCACGAGGGGTTCGACATCTTCGTCGGAAAGCTCAGGGTTGATGAACTCCGAACCGAGGTTCGAGGTCATGACGAGCACGCTGTTGGTGAAGTCCACCGTGCGGCCGTGGCCATCGGTCATGCGGCCGTCGTCGAGGACCTGCAAGAGCGCGTTGAAGACCTCAGGGTGTGCCTTCTCGACTTCGTCGAGCAGCACGACCGAGTAGGGCCGTCTGCGGATTGCCTCGGTGAGTTGCCCACCCTCGTCGTATCCGACATATCCGGGAGGGGCACCGATGAGCCGGGACACGGAGTGTTTCTCCATGTACTCGGACATGTCGATTCGCACCATCGCGCGCTCGTCGTCGAACATGAATTCAGCGAGTGCCCTTGCCAGCTCTGTCTTCCCAACGCCCGTGGGTCCCAGGAATAGGAACGAACCGATGGGTCTGTCCGGATCGGACAGCCCGGCGCGCGACCGCCTGATGGCGTTCGAGATCGCTGAAACGGCATCGTCCTGGCCGACCACCCGCTGATGGAGATGCTCCTCGAGGTGGACGAGTTTCTGCATCTCCCCCTCCAGGAGCTTCGCAACGGGCACGCCCGTCCAGCGGCTGACGACGTCGGCGACGTCTTCCTCGTCGACCTCTTCTTTGAGCATGCGCACATCGGACTGCAGATCGTCGAGCTTCCCCTGTTCTTCGACGAGTTGCCGTTCGAGAGAGGGGAGCGTCGCGTACCGGAGTTCTGCGGCTTTCTCGAGATCACCTTCGCGCTCGGCCTTCTCCGCTTCAGCCCGCACATCCTCGGTCTGTTGCTTGACCTCCCGTATCTCCTGGATCGCCTGTTTCTCGAGCTGCCAGTGGGCGGTGAGCGTGTCGAGGGATTCTGAAAGGTTGGCGAGTTCCTCTTCGATGACCAAGAGGCGTTCGGCAGATGCCGCATCTTCCTCTTTTGACAGTGCTTGCTTCTCGATTTCGAGCTGACGTCTGCGTCGTTCGAGGTTGTCTATCTCGTCTGGCATCGAATCGATCTCGATGCGCAGTTTCGACGCCGCCTCGTCGATGAGGTCGATCGCCTTGTCCGGGAGGTGCCGACCGGTTACGTAGCGGTCCGAAAGCACCGCGGCACCGATCAGGGATGCGTCGGTAATCCGCACGCCGTGGTGGACCTCGTAGCGCTCCTTGAGGCCTCGCAGGATGCCGATGGTCTCTTCAACGCTTGGTGCGTCCACCAGGACCGGCTGGAATCTCCGCTCCAGGGCTGCATCTTTCTCGATGTACTTGCGAAACTCGTCAAGCGTCGTCGCGCCGACCATGCGGAGTTCGCCACGTGCGAGCATCGGCTTGAGCATGTTGGAAGCGTCCATGGATCCCTCGGACGCACCTGCGCCGACGATCGTATGCATCTCGTCGATGAACGTGATGACACGCCCTTCCGATGCCTTGATCTCGTTGAGGGCAGCCTGCATACGCTCTTCGAACTCTCCGCGGTACTTCGCCCCGGCAACCATGGCTGAGATGTCGAGTGCAACCAACCGCCGGTTCTTGAGGCTCTCGGGAACGTCCCCGTCGGCGATGCGCTGGGCGAGGCCCTCCGCGATCGCCGTCTTACCCGTCCCTGGTTCCCCGATGAGGACGGGGTTGTTCTTGGTCCGACGTGACAGGACCTGGATCACTCTTCGAATCTCGTCGTCTCGCCCGATGACCGGATCGAGTTTGCCCCTTCTCGCGTCTTCTGTGAGGTCCCTGCCATACTTTTCGAGCGGTGCGAACGTGTCCTCAGGGTTCTGACTCGTGACGGATTGGCTCCCCCGGACCTCGGTGAGTGCGTTGAGGATCGATTCCTTGGTGACGCCGGCCCGTCTGAGGTCATCGCCGACAGCGCTCTGCGAAACAGCGAGCGCTATCAGGATGTGTTCGACGGATACATAGCTGTCTCGTAGGACGGTCTTCTCCCGCTCGGCGTCGTTGAGGACGTCGATGGCATCTTTGGCGAACGCGACTTCGCTCCCTCCATACACGCTCGGCATGGAGTCGAGCGCAGTCTGGAGCGGGCCGCGTACGTCGGTGACATGGGTACCGACCTTTGCGAGTATCGGGTAGATGATCCCGTCATGTTGGGCGAGCAATCCCTCGAGGAGGTGCTCGGGGTGGACGTACTGGTGATTGAGCTCAACAGCGATCTCTCGCGCCTTGAGTACGGCTTCCTGGCTCCTCTGCGTGGAGTT